>NZ_JBMRCP010000112.1:0-29110 GCF_057350545.1 Pseudolysinimonas sp.
CGAGTACGCCGACGCTGTCGCTCTCGTCTACGAGGCGAACGCCATCGGTGGCCGCCACGGCCTCGGCGCCTCCGACCAGATCGAGAACCGCATCATCGAGGCGAAGAGCCGCGGCATCTACGAGGCCCCCGGCATGGCACTGCTGCACATCGCGTACGAGCGGCTGCTCAACGCGATCCACAACGAAGACACGGTCGCGAACTATCACAACGAGGGTCGCCGCCTCGGGCGCCTCATGTACGAGGGCCGCTGGCTCGACCCGCAGTCGCTCATGCTGCGCGAGTCGATCGTGCGCTGGGTCGCCTCCGCGATCACGGGCGAGGTGACGCTGCGCCTGCGTCGCGGCGACGACTACTCGATCCTCGACACCTCCGGGCCGGCGCTGAGCTACGCGCCCGACAAACTCTCGATGGAGCGCGTCGGCGATGCCGCCTTCGGCCCCGACGATCGCATCGGTCAGCTCACGATGCGCAACCTCGACATCGCCGACTCGCGTGCTCGGCTCGAGCAGTACGCGGCGGCGGGCATCATCGGCGGCGCGACCGCCGAGCTCGTCGGCGAGCTCGAGCCCGTCGCGCCACGCGACCTCGAGGGCGACGAGGCGACGGCGACGGAGGTCGCGACAGAGGAAGCCTCGGACTCGGCGGCCTTCGACGCCGGAACCGACTGACGCCGGCTGGCGCGCGTGGGCATCGACGGACCGTGGCGCCGCGTCGCCGCGGGCGCCGGCCTGCTATCCGCAGACGGATCGAT
Organism: Pseudolysinimonas sp.; assembly: GCF_057350545.1. Classification (NCBI taxonomy): domain Bacteria; kingdom Bacillati; phylum Actinomycetota; class Actinomycetes; order Micrococcales; family Microbacteriaceae; genus Pseudolysinimonas; species Pseudolysinimonas sp. The sequence goes on from NZ_JBMRCP010000112.1 coordinate 754, forward strand.
CGCCACGACGGTGTTCAGCGAGATGACGGCCCTCGCCGCTCGGACCGGTTCGATCAACCTCGGTCAGGGTGCTCCCGACGAGGACGGCCCGCCCGAACTGCTCGAGGCCGCGCGGCAGGCGATCGCCGACGGAGTGAACCAGTACCCGCCCGGGCGCGGGATGCCGGTGCTGCGCGAGGCGATCGCGAGGCACCAGCGACGGTTCTACGACGTCGCCCTCGACCCGGATTCGGAGGTGCTCGTCACCGTCGGGGCGACCGAGGCGCTCGCGGCGACGATCCTCGCGCTCGTCGGCCCCGGCGACGACGTCGTCGTGTTCGAGCCGTACTACGACTCGTACGCCGCCGTCATCGCCCTCGCCGGGGCGCGGCTCGTGCCGGTGCCGCTCGAATGGCCGACCTGGGGCGTCGACGCCGACCGCCTGCGCGCCGCCGTCACCGATCGCACGCGTGTCATCCTCGTCAACGACCCGCACAATCCGACCGGCGCGGTGCTCGACGCCGCGACCCGCGAACTCCTCGTCGAGCTCGCCGAACGGCACGACGCCGTCATCGTCACCGACGAGGTCTACGAGCATCTGCGCTTCGACGGCGCCCACGTGCCGATCGCGGCCCTTCCGGGTGGTCGCGAGCGCACGGTCACCGTCTCCAGCGCGGGCAAGACCTTCTCCGCAACGGGCTGGAAGATCGGCTGGCTCACGGCGCCCGCCGCGCTCGTGACGGCCATCCTCACGGTCAAGCAGTTCTTGACCTACGCCGGCGGCAGCCCGTTCCAGCCCGCCGTCGCCGTGGCGCTCGACCTTCCCGACTCGTACTACGCCGGGATCGCCGCCGTCCTCGCGGCCAAGCGCGACCTCCTCAGCGGCGCGCTCGAAGCCACGGGTCTCGAGGTCTCGATCCCGTCCGGCTCGTACTTCGCCGTCGCCGACGCGCGGGCGCTCGGTGGGCACGACGCGGGCGCCTTCGTGCACCGGCTCGCGACCGAGGCCCGGGTGGTCGGCATCCCGGTCTCGGCGTTCGCGGCGACTCCCGAGAGCTACGCCGGCCTCGTGCGCTTCGCATTCTGCAAGCGTCCCGAGGTGCTGAGGGACGCCGCAGATCGGCTCGCTACGTGGAGCAGGTGACGGCATCTATTGCTTTTCGATAGCTTTCTATTGATACTCGATAGGTGACTGACTCCACCGCTCTCGAACTCCCCCGCCCCTGGCTGCCGATCGTGGTCGCGACCTACGTGGCCCTCGGCATCCTGTTCGTCGGCGTCGCCGTCGTGCAGTACGGCCTCTTCGTGCTCGCCGGCTACTACTCCGAAACCCTCCCCGAGTACGTGGAGTGGCAACTGCCCATCCTCATCCCGGCACTGCTCTTCGGCCTGTGCACCCAGGTCGGCATCGTCGCGACCGCCGTGCTCGTGTCACGCGTGCGGGCAGGACGGATGCTCGAGGATCGCGCCGTCCGCTGGGTCGACGTGCTCGTCGGAGCGGTGACCGTCGCCGGGCTCCTCACCGTCGTGCTGTCGATCGTGTTCCGGCTCGCCGACGCCCTGCCGCCCGGCGTCATGCTGCTGCTCGTGCTCGGCGGCGTCGGGCTGCTCGTGCTCGACCTGCTGCTGCTCGTGCTGCGCTCGCTGCTGCGCCGCGCCATCCTGCTGCGTGCCGAGCTCGACGAGGTCGTCTGATGGCGATCCGCATCTCCATCGACAGGCTGCTCGTCGAGCGCGGGATGGGCGTCGGCGAGTTCGCCGAGGCGATCGGCATCACGCCCGCGAACGTCGCGGTGCTCAAGAACGGTCGGGCGAAGGCCGTGCGGTTCTCGACGCTCGACGCCATGTGCCGCGTGCTCGAGTGCCAGCCCGGCGACCTGCTGCGCTACGAGGAGAGCTGATGGCACGGCGCCTCGGCGTGCTGCTCGCCGCAACGGCCATCGTGACCCTCGGCATCCTCGAGGCCGCGCTGGGCGCCTGGGCTGAGCAGACGGCGGCGCACTATCCCGAGGTCGAGGGGCTCCAGGTTCCGGTGCTCGCGCTCGCGGTCACGTTCTGCGCGGTCGGGCAGGTGGCGTCGCTCGTCGCGCTCCTCGGCGTCGGCCGCGCGACCCGCCCGGTCGTCGCCGCCCTCCTGCTCGTGATGGCGGGCCTGCTCGTCGCGATCGTCGCCGTGACGATGGCGTGGAACGCGACACCGCCCCTCGTCGCGCTCGGCGGGTGGGGTGGGGCGATCGCGCTCACCGTGGGCGCCGGTGCGTTCACCCTGCGCCGTCAGCGCGGCAGCACTCCCGCGGCGCGGGCCGGCTCGGCGTAGGCCGCCGCGAGCGACGCGACGGTGTCGTGCGCGTTGAGGCCGCTCGGGTTCGGCACGACCCACAGGCGTGCTCCCTCCAGCCCGTTGGGCTGCTCCCCCGTCGTGGCCTTCGGCAGCCGGAACGCGTCGCGGTAGGCCGAGACGCCGACGATCGCGACGACCGGCGGGGTGACGAGACGCACGAGCTCGACGAGCCGCGCGGCGCCCTCGTGCAGCTGCTCGCGCGTGAGCTCGTCGGCACGGGCGCTCGCGAAGGCGACGAGGTTGGTGATGCCGATCCCGGCCGCGCCGAGCAGCGTCTGCGCGTCGGCCGGGGTGCCGTCGAGCACCGGCACACGCGGCAGGATGCCGGCCGCGACCAGCGCGGGGTAGAAGCGGTTGCCGGGTCGACCGAAGTGCGTGCCCGTCGCCGCGGTCACGAGCCCCGGGTTGATGCCGACGAACAGCAGACGGAGCGGATCGGGCAGGAAGTCGGGGACGGTCGTCCCGTGGAACGCCTCGAGCTCGGCCCGCGTGAATCTCACGATCGGAACGGTGCCAGCGCTGTCCAGATCGCGTCGGCGACCGACTCGCGGTCGGCATCCCCGTCGACCTCGACCAGCGTGCCGAGCGGGATGTCGCTCGCGAACGCCTGCACGTACAGCTCGCGCGCCTTCTCGAGGGCCGACGCCTGGTCGAAAGGTCCGGTGTTGAACTCGCCCCGGGCCTCGAGGCGCGCGACGCATGACGCCACGGGCGTGTCGACGAAGATCGTCGCGTCGGGTTCCATCGCGCGCGTGTTGAGCGTGCGCACCCAGTCGAACGGCAGCCCCTGCGAGGTCTGGTAGGCGAGCGACGACGCCACGTAGCGGTCGCTCACGACCCAGGTGCCGGCCTCCAGCTGGCCTCGGATCTCGACCGTGTGCTCGATGCGGTCGGCGGCGAAGGTGAGCGCGACCGTCTCCGGCTCGAAGTGCGCGCGGCCGTCGGTGAACGAGCGGGCGATCCTGCCGATCACACCGTCGGTCGGTTCCTTCGTGAGCTCGACCGCGATGCCGTGCTCGAGCAGGCGGGCGGCGAGGAGGGCGCCCTGCGTCGTGGTGCCGGCGCCGTCGAGGCCCTCGAGCACGATGAATCTGCCGCGGGTGCTCACGCATCCGATGCTACCGGCGGGAGAATCGGAGGATGGCCGCCCTCCCCGCACCGATGCTCGCCAAGTCCGTCGACAAGCTGCCCGAGGGCGACCTGCTGTACGAACCCAAGTGGGACGGCTTCCGCGGACTCGTCGCGATCACCTCGGAGGGGGTGGAGATCGGCAGTCGCGGTGACAAGCCGCTCACGCGCTACTTCCCCGAGCTCGTCGAGGCGTTCGGACGTCTGCTGCCGCCGTGCGTGCTCGACGGCGAGATCGTCGTCACGATCGAGTGGGAGGGACGCCGTCGGCTGCACTGGGACTCGCTCACGCAGCGCATCCACCCCGCCGCCTCGCGGGTCGAGAAGCTGTCGATCGAGACCCCGGCATCCTTCGTCGCCTTCGACGTGCTCTCGATCGGTGACCTCGACCTCTCCGGCCTCCCGCTCTCGGAGCGACGTGCGGCCCTCGAGGAGCTGTTCGCCGAGGTGCCCGCTCCGCTGCACCTGACCCGCACGACGCGAGACCCCGAGCTCGCCCGCCGCTGGCTCGACGAGTTCGAGGGCGCGGGGCTGGATGGCGTGGTCGCGAAGCCGCTCGGCGACCCGTACCTGCCGAACAAGCGCGCGATGTTCAAGATCAAGCACAAGCGCACCGCAGATGTCGTCCTCCTCGGCTACCGACTCCACAAGTCGGGCGAGGGCGTCGGGTCGCTCCTCGTCGGGCTGTACCACGACGGGCAGCTGCGGGCGGTCGGCGGGGTCTCGGCGTTCAGCAACGCGCGGCGACTCGAGCTCATCGACGAGCTCGCGCCGCTGATCGTGCGCGACGACGAGGGTGCCGTCGCCACCGGTGAGAAGGAGCGCAGCCGGTTCAACGCCGCCAACAAGGACACGTCGTTCGTGCGGCTGCGGCCCGAGCGGGTGCTCGAGGTGCGCTACGACCAGATGGAGGCGGGGCGTTTCCGGCACACCGTGCAGTTCGAGCGCTGGCGCCCGGATCGCGACCCTGAGTCGTGCACGTATGACCAGCTCGACGTCCCCGCGGTCTACGACCTGGACGACGTGCTGCAGTAGGTCTCGACACGCGGCTTCGCCGCTACTCGACCACCGAGTTCAGAGCGGGTTGCCGTCGGCATCCCAGTTGTCGGCGTTCTTCTTGCTCGGCTGCACGCGTGGCGGCTCCCCCGGCATCTTCGGGAAGTCGGGCGGGAACGGCAGCTCCCCCCGTCCGTCGGCGACGTCCCGCTCCCACCACTCGAGCAGCGTGTCGAGGCGGCCCGGCTTCTCGGCGAACGACGCCCATGGGTCGCCGACCGAGCGCAGCCGCTCCGGCACCGTGAGCACGGTGAAGTCGCGGGGATCGACGTGCTCGAGCTCGTCCCAGGTGATCGGCGTCGACACCGGGGCGTGCGGCAGCGCGCGCGGGCTGTAGGCCCCGGCGATCGTGCGATCGCGGTTCGCCTGGTTGAAGTCGACGAACACCTTCTCGCCGCGCTCCTCCTTCCACCACGACGTCGTCACGCGGTCGGGCATCCGCCGTTCGAGCTCGCGCGCCGCGGCGATCACGGCGTGCCGCACGTCGAGGAACTCCCACTCGGGCACGATCGGCGCGTACAGGTGGATGCCGCGGTTGCCGGAGGTCTTGATCCACCCCTCGAGTCCGGCTTCGCGGAGCACGTCGCGCATCGCGAGCGCGGCGGGGACGGCCTCCGCGAACCCCGTGCCAGGCTGCGGATCGAGGTCGATGCGCACCTGGTCGGGGTTGTCGGTGTCGGCGGTGCGGGCGGGCCACGGGTGGAACACGACCGTGTTCATCTGCACGGCCCAGACGATCGAGGCCGGCTCATCGAGCACGACGAGCGGATGCGACCGCGCGCTGGGGAAGACGACCGGCACGCTGCGCAGCCACTCGGGCGCGCCCTTCGGCGGGTTCTTGGAGAAGAAGCTGTCGCCGTCGACGCCCTCCGAGTAGCGCTCGAGCGCGACGGGCCGGTCGCCGTTCGCGGCGAGGAACGCGTCGGCGACGGCGATCGCGTACTCGGCGAGCCCCTGCTTCGTGATGCCCACCTCGGGCCAGAGCACGCGGTCGGGACTCGAGAGCCTCACCGTGCGTCCGGCGACCTCGAGCTGGACGGGAGTGCCTGCCATTCCCCCATCCTGACGCGCGCTGACGACATCCACTATTCAGTGTTGCCAAGTACCGGTACTCAGTGTTACTGTCTACCGGTAGTCAGCATCACTGAATAGTCGAAAGGAGATGCCGGATGCCCAAGCAGATCACCGAGATGCTCAAAGGGACACTCGAAGGCATCGTCCTCGCGATCCTGAGCGGCCGTGCCGCCTACGGATACGAGATCACGGCCTGGCTCCGAGAGCAGGGCTTCACCGACATCGCCGAAGGCACCGTCTACGCCCTCCTCGTGAGGGTCGAGCAGCGCGGCCTCGTCGACGTCGAGAAGGTGCCCTCGGAGAAGGGCCCGCCGCGCAAGGTGTACTCGCTCAACGCCGCCGGCCGCGAGTACTTGGACGAGTTCTGGGGGACGTGGAGCTTCCTCGCAGAACGACTGGAACAGCTCCGCACCGAAGGGAATTGACCATGGCGAAGAACCCGCTCGAGCTGATCATCGGCTCGTTCGACGACAAGAAGCAGTGGCGCGCCTACAAGGCGCGCGTGAAGGGGTTTCCGGAGCCCTACCGCACGACGGTCTCCGCTATCGAGCGGTACCTCATGCACTCGGGCGACACCCCGACCGACTGGGCCCAGGCCCAGAGGATGTTCGACGACCTCGCCGACCTGTTCGACCGCGCGGCCGCGGACGGCACCCCCGTGCGCGACATCGTCGGCGACGACCCGCTCGAGTTCGTCGAGACCTTCGTCGCGACGTACTCCGACGGCGGGTGGATCGGCAAGGAACGCGACCGCCTCCGCTCGACGATCACGCGCGCCGAGCAGGCCGGATCATGAGCGCCGCCATCCAGGCCTCGGGTATCGAGAAGTCGTACAAGAAGCTGCACGTGCTGAAGGGTGTCGACCTCGAGGTCGAGCGCGGGAGCATCTTCGCGTTGCTCGGCTCGAACGGGGCCGGCAAGACGACGCTCGTGCGCATCCTCGCGACGCTCCTGACGGCGGATGCCGGCACCGCGACGGTCGACGGGCACGACGTGGCGACACACGGTGCGCAGGTGCGCGGGTCGATCAGCCTGACCGGGCAGTTCGCCGCCGTCGACGGCGTGCTGACGGGGCGCGAGAACCTCGTGCTCGTCGCGCGCCTGCGCCACCTGCCCGACCCGGGCACCATCGCCGACGGCCTGCTCGCGCGGTTCTCACTCACCGAAGCGGGCGGGCGCCGAGTGGCGACCTACTCGGGCGGCATGCGCCGCCGACTCGACATCGCGATGAGCCTCATCGGGGATCCCCCCGTGATCTTCCTCGACGAGCCGACGACCGGCCTCGACCCGGAGGCGCGGCTCGAGGTGTGGCAGACGATCCGCGACCTCGCCGGGCAGGGCACGACAGTGCTGCTCACGACGCAGTACCTCGAGGAGGCGGAGGCGCTCGCCGACCGCATCGCGATCTTGCACCGCGGACGCATCGTGCAGAACGGCACGCTCGCGGAACTCAAGGCGCTCCTGCCACCCGCCGAGAAGCAGTACATCGAGAAGCAGCCGAGCCTCGAGGACGTGTTCTTCGCGGTGACGGGACAGAAGGACGAGGAGGACGCGGCATGAACGCGCTGAGAGACACCGTGGCCCTCACCGGCCGTTCGTTGACGCACATCCTGCGCAGCCCCGACACGATCATCACGACCGCGGTCATGCCGATCGGGTTCATGCTGCTGTTCGTCTTCGTCTTCGGCGGCGCGATCGACACCGGCTCGGGCGCGGGCGAAGGCTCGTACGTCGACTACCTGTTGCCCGGCATCCTGCTCATCACGATCGCGTCGGGCATCGCCTACACGGCGTACCGGCTGTTCCTCGACCTGCAGGGCGGCATCTTCGAGCGCTTCCAGTCGATGCCGATCGCACGGTCGTCGGTGCTCTGGGCGCACGTGCTGACCTCGGTCGTTGCAAACGTGGTGTCGCTCGCGATCGTCGTCGGCGTCGCGCTCATCCTCGGCTTCCGCTCGGGTGCCGGAGTGCTCGCGTGGCTCGCCGTGGCCGGCATCCTCGTGCTGTTCACGCTCGCGCTCACCTGGATCGCGATCATCCCGGGCCTCACGGCGAAGTCGGTCGACGGCGCGAGCGCGTTCTCGTACCCGCTCATCTTCCTGCCGTTCCTCAGCTCGGCATTCGTGCCGACCGAGTCGATGCCGGGGCCCGTGCGCTGGTTCGCCGAGAATCAGCCGGTGACGTCGATCGTGAACGCGATCCGGGCGCTCCTCGCCGAGCAGCCCGTGGGGGTCGACATCTGGATCGCGCTCGCGTGGTGCGTCGGCATCCTGCTCGTCGCGTACGTGGTGTCGAACCTCGTCTACCGCAGCAAGATCTCGTAGCGGGGTCTCGACACGCCGCCTGCGGCGGCTACTCGACCACCGAGGTCACTCGACGAGCTTGCCCGCGTCCGACACGTCGCGCATGAGGGAGGCGATCTCTTCCGGAACGGGAGAGATCGCCTCCCTCGTCACGGTGTCGTCGGCCGACCAGACCAGATTCACCTGGAGCTCCGGGTCGGTGTCGGGGTAGTCGCTGCGGTTGTGGCAGCCACGGGTCTCGCGTCGTTCGAGCGCCGCACGCAGCGTCGCGCGGGCAGCGAGCGCCGAGGCCTTGAGGTCGAACGCGTGCGCGAGGTCGTGGTAGCCGGCGACGTCGGGATGCACGCCGATGTCGGACATCCGGGCCTCGATCGCGTCGAGCTCCGCGAGCCCCGCCCGCAGACCCTCCTCGTCGCGCACGACCCCGGCGTGTTCGGTCATCGTGTCGCGGATCGCCCGCTGGAGCGCGCGCACGTTCTCCGGGCCATCGGCCGCGAGCAGCCCGTCGACCTCGGCCCTGCCTTCCTCGACCGCGGCGGTCGAGCGCTTCTGGGCGTCGAGCCCCGCGGAGTACGCCGATGCCGCCTCCCCGACGATCCGCCCGTAGACGAGCAGCTCGATCAGCGAGTTGCCGCCGAGGCGGTTGGCGCCGTGGAGTCCCGACGACGCCTCGCCGATCGCGTAGAGCCCGGGCACGTCGGTGCGGTGATCCTCGGGACGCACCCACACCCCGCCCATCGAGTAGTGCGCCGTCGGGGCGATCTCGATCGGCTCCTTCGTGATGTCGAGCATCTGCAGCTCGAGCATGGTCTGGTACACACGCGGCAGTCGCTCCATGATCGTCTCGCGCGGCAGGTGGGAGACATCCAGCCACACCCCGCCGTTCGGGGTCCCGCGACCCTCCTTGATCTCGGTGTAGCAGGCGAGCGCGACGCGGTCGCGGGTCGACAGCTCGAGCCGCTCGGGGTCGTACTTGGCCATGAACCGCTCCCCCAGCGCGTTGCGCAGGATGCCGCCCTCGCCGCGCGCCGCCTCCGAGATGAGGGTGCCCGCGGCGTGCGACGGCTCGAGGATGCCGGACGGGTGGAACTGCACGAGCTCCGGGTCGCGCAGGCGCCCGCCCGCGAGCACGGCGAGCCGGAACGAGTCACCCGTGTTCTCGTCGCGGCGGGACGACGTGCGTCGCCAGATGCGGTTGTGACCGCCGGCCGCGAGGATGACGGCGTCGGCGTGGATGAGGTAGCGCGTGCCGTCGTCGAGGTCGAAGCCGTACGCGCCGAACGCGACGCCGTCCTCGTTGACGAGGATGCGGGTGACGTAGACGGTGTCGAGGATCGGGATGTCGAGCTGCGCCGCACGGTTCACGAGGGTGCGCTGGATCTCCAGGCCCGTGTAGTCGCCCGCGAACGCCGTACGGCGGTAGGTGTGGGCGCCGAAGAAGCGTTGCGAGATGCGGCCGTCGTCCTCGCGCGCGAACGGCATCCCGTACCGCTCGAGGTCGTCGATGCCGCGCGCCGCGCCCTCGGTGACGACCTGTACGGTGTGCGGGTCGGCGAGGAGATACGACTCCTGGATCGTGTCGGCGGCGTGCTGCTGCCAGCTGTCCTCAGGGTCCATCGTCGCGAGAGCGGCGTTGATGCCGCCGGCCGCGAGGGATGTGTGAGCGTCGTTCTTCGCGCGCTTCCCGAGCACGAGCACCTCGGTGCCGAGCTCGGCGAGCTCGATCGCGGCGCGCAGCCCCGACCCGCCCGCGCCGATCACGAGCACGGAGGTGGAGAGGCGACGTTCGGAGGGGGAAGTCATGTGTCCACGGTACGGAGCAGGCCTCGATAACTCCAATGCATCTTTGGCCTGTGATTCATGCAGTTACGCTATGTTGATGAACCTGGAACAGTTGCGCGGCTTCGTCGAGATCGCCCGCGTCGGCCGTTTCACGCAGGCGGCGGACATCCTGCACCTCGCCCAGCCTTCGCTGAGCCGCCAGATCGCCGCGCTCGAGCAGGACCTCGGCGCGGCGCTGTTCACGCGCGGCCCGGCGGGCGCGTCACTGACCACGGCGGGTGAGTCGCTGCTCCCCTGGGCTCGGCGCATGCTGAGCGACGCGGCGTCGGCGCGTCGGGAGCTCGGCGAACTCGCCGGGCTCGAGCGCGGCAGGGTGAGACTCGGAGCCACCCCGACGCTGTGCATCAGCCTCGTCGCCGAGACCCTCAGCGGTTTCCACGCGGACCATCCGGCGATCGAGCTGGCGCTCGTCGAGCAGGGCTCGCTGCGACTGCTCGCCGACCTCGCCGCGGGCGAGCTCGACCTCGCGCTCGTGACGACCTCGGGCCCGTCCGACCCCGGACGCGTCACGCTCGAACCCCTCCTCACCGAGGAGCTCGTCGTGATCTCGTCGGCGCGCTCGCCTCTGCTGCGCGGTCGAGTCGACATCGGGCTCGCCGAGGTCGCGGACCTGCCCCAGATCGTCTTCAGCTCGACGTACGACCTGCGGGCGGCGACCGACGCGGCCTTCGACGGGGCCGGACTCGCTCCTCGCGTCGTTCTGGAGGGCGCTGAGATGGATGCCGTGCTCCGCTTCGTCGAGCGAGGCCTCGGCATCGCGATCGTGCCCGCGATCGTGTTGCTCGACCGTCCGGGACTGCGCTCGGTGCGACTCACGGCGCCCGCGCTCACCCGCACGATCAGCCTTGCGACCCCGAGCGGAGTCGCACCCACGGCCGCCGCCGCAGCGATGCGGAGCGCCATCGTCGCCACCGCGACCACGCTCGCCTCGCGCGCCGAAGCGACCATGAAACTCGCGACCGCCTGAGCCTTCTGGCCTCGACTCCCTCGATTCGCGTCGGCGACGTGGGAGCTCGCACGTGGGCTCGACGCATATCGGAGTTCTCGGCATCCCTCACGCCGGCTCGGGGAATACCGGGATGCCCGCCGCGTTACACTTCCATGCAAACGCATATAACTACCTCAGCAGGAAAGATGTGATCCCCATGCAGTTCGGAGTGTTCTCGGTCAGCGACATCACGCGCGACCCGGTCTCGGGCGAGACCCCGAGCGAGGCGGCGCGCATCAAGGCCGCGGTCGCGATCGCGAAGAAGACCGAAGAGGTGGGACTGGATGTCTTCGCCATCGGCGAGCACCACAACCCGCCGTTCTTCTCCTCCTCCCCCACGACCCTCCTCGCCTACCTCGCCGCGGCGACGACCACGCTGCACCTCACGACGTCGACGACGCTCATCACCACGAACGACCCGGTGAAGATCGCCGAGGACTACGCGATGCTGCAGCACCTCGCCGACGGCCGTATGGACCTCATGCTCGGCCGCGGCAACACCGGCCCGGTCTATCCGTGGTTCGGCCAGGACATCCGGCAGAGCCTCCCGCTCGCCCTCGAGAACTACAACCTGCTGCACCGCCTGTGGCGCGAAGACGTCGTCGACTGGGAGGGTAGCTTCCGCACGCCGCTCCAAGGCTTCACCTCGACGCCGCGTCCCCTCGACGACGTGCCGCCGTTCGTCTGGCACGGCAGCATCCGCACGCCGGAGATCGCCGAGCAGGCCGCCTTCTACGGCGACGGGTTCTTCGCGAACCACATCTTCTGGCCGAAGGAGCACTACCAGCGGCTCATCGAGTTCTACCGTCAGCGCTTCGAGCACTACGGTCACGGCACCGCGAAGCAGGCGATCGTGGGCTTGGGCGGTCAGGCCTTCATCGCCAAGAAGTCGCAGGATGCGCGGGATGCGTTCCGCCCGTACTTCAACGAAGCCCCGGTGTACGGACACGGCCCGAAGATGGAGGACTTCGCCACGCAGACCCCGCTCTCCGTGGGATCGCCGCAGGAGGTCATCGACAAGACGCTGACCTTCCGCGAGTCGTTCGGCGACTACCAGCGGCAGCTGTTCCTCATCGACCACGCGGGGCTCCCGCTGCCGATGGTGCTCGAGCAGCTCGAGTTGCTCGGCGGCGAGGTCGTGCCCGTGCTCCGCACGGAGCTCGCCGCGCTACGCGACCCCGAGGTGCCCGACGCCCCGACGCACGCGTCGCTCGTGACGGCCAAGTACGGCGACGAGGCCCCGCGCCAGCCGAAGCCGAACGCCAACCGCGGCGACAACGTGACGGGCGGATCCCCCTACCAGGACACCGCCGCCACCGAGGCGGCCTGATGTCCGGGCGGGCTCGGCTCGCGAACGACGCGTGGGAGTCGCTGCTCACCGTGCACGCGAGCTTCATGAAGTCGTTCGCGGCCGAGCCCATCTGGGATGACGTGTCGCTCAAGGAGTACGACGTGCTCTACGCGCTCTCGAAGGCCGACGGACCCGTGCGACTCACCGATCTCCACCGACGCGTGCTGCTCAGTCAGCCGGCGCTGTCGCGGTTGGTCGACCGTCTCGTCGTGCGAGGCCTCGTGGAGCGCTGTGAGGATGCGGGCGACCGCCGCGTGGTGCGGCTCGCCCTCACCGCGGCAGGCCGTGACGCGCAACGCACCGTCGGTCGCGCGCACGCGCAGGACGTCGCCGCCGCTATGACCGCGGCGGGCGTCAGCGACGCCGACCTGCACGAACTGGAAAGGATCACCCGAGCGCTGCTCGGGACGAAGGAGAACCCACCATGACCACCCTCGTCGTCGTGAGCGCCGGGACGAGCGACCCGTCGTCGACCCGCCTGCTCGCCGACCGCACCGCCCAGCGTGTGGCCGCTCTCGCCGCCGAGAACGCGGAGGCACTCGACATCCGCGTCGTCGACCTGCGCGAGATCGCCGGGGAGGTGACCACGGCACTCGTGTCGCAACACGTGGGGCCGGGGCTGCGGGCCGCGATGGATGCCGTGGCCGCCGCCGACGGGATCGTCGCGAGCACGCCCGTCTACGCCGCGGGACCGAGCGGGTTGTTCACGTCGTTCTTCCAGATCCTCGAGACCGACACGCTCATCGGGACGCCCGTCATCCTCGCGGCGACCGCGGGGACCGCCCGGCACGCCCTCGTCGCCGACGACCAGATGCGTGGGATGTTCGGCTACCTGAGGGCGATGACCGTGCCGACAGCGCTCTTCGCCGCGCCGGAGGATTGGGCCGACAAGGCCCTGGCCGGCCGGATCGACCGCGCCGCGCTCGAGCTCGTGACGCTCATGCGCGCCGGCGTCGCGGCGACGATCCGATCGGGCAACTCGGCGAAGTACCAGACGCAGTTCGGCTCGAAGAACGATCCCGGGATCGACTTCGACAGCGATCTCATGCGCCTCGCGGCGGGAGGTTCGCCGGCGCCGAAGGGTCCGCGCCGGATCTGACCCCACCCGCCGCGGGTCGGCTCACCCCGTGCACTTCGCGAGGTCGGTCTCGGCGAGCGGGTCGCCCTCGGGCGTGACGTAGGTGACGTCGAGCACGGTGTCGACGTCACCTTCGTTCCTGCCCTCGTGCACGTAGCCGGCACCCTCGATGAGCGCGTCACCGACCCGATAGACGTGGACCCCCGTGGGGTAGATCGGCGCGTAGTGGGTCAGCTCGCCGCTCTCGACCGTGGCGATCAGATTGCCGTAGTGGCAGTGCAGGCCCGTGCCTGCCCCGGGTTCGATCGTGATGAGCCGATGGTTCACCTGCACGGGACCCGGGAACTCGATGGCGACTGCTCCGGGGAGGTCGCCTTCGCTCAGCTCTTCGGCGGTCACCGGCGCCGAAGTGGCGGAAGCCGCGGTGGGCGACGACGCGGGGGCCGTCACGTCGTCCGCCGCGCAGCCGACCACGGCCAGGAGGAGCAGCGGAAGCAGGACGGACGCGCGGAGTCTCATCACCTCACCGTAGCCGCGCACGAGGACGGACTCGTGACACGATGACGGCATGACCGACCGCCTCATGCTCCTCGACACGGCGGGCATCTACTTCCGTGCGTTCTACGGGGTGCCCGACACCGTGACGGCCCCCGACGGCACGGTCGTGAATGCCGTGCGCGGCACGCTCGACATCGTCGCGCGGCTCGTGTCGCAGTTCGAGCCGACGCACGTCATCGCCTGCTGGGACGACGACTGGCGTCCGCAGTGGCGGGTCGACCTCATCCCGTCGTACAAGACGCACCGCGTCGCCGTCGAGGTGGAGGTAGGACCCGACGTCGAGGTCGTGCCCGACCCGCTGAGCGTGCAGGTGCCGCTCATCGCGGAGGCCCTCGGTCTGCTCGGCATCCCGATCGTCGGGGCGTCCGAGCACGAGGCCGATGACGTGATCGGAACCCTCGCGTCGACGGCATCGATGCCGGTCGACGTCGTGACGGGCGACCGCGACCTCTTCCAACTCGTCGACGACGCGCGCGGCGTGCGGGTGATCTACACGGGGCGAGGGATGGCGAACCTCGAGGTCCTCGACGGTGCGGCCGTCGAGGCGAAGTACGCGATCGAGCCCCGTCAATACGCCGCCTTCGCCGCGCTCCGCGGCGACCCGTCCGACGGGCTCCCGGGCGTCGCGGGGGTCGGCGAGAAGACCGCGGCGGGGCTGCTGCGCTCCTTCTCCGACCTCGACGGCATCGTCGCGGCGGCGAACGATCCGTCGTCCACGATCGCCGCCGGTGTGCGCGCCAAGCTGCTGGCCGCTGCCGACTACCTGGCGGTCGCACCGGCGGTCGTCAACGTCGTACGCGACCTCGAGCTGCCGACCGTCGAGGCGCGGCTGCGCACCCTCGCAGCCGACGAGCTCGAGCACGCGCGAGCGTTCGCCGAGCGCTGGGGTCTCGACTCGTCGATGACCCGCGCGCTCGGCGCGCTGCCCTCCGCTTAGGCGGCCGGCGGAGCCTCGGGGGCGACCGTCGCGGCCTTCTGCTCGGCACGCGCCGCGCGGAAGACGTTGAACAGGATGGCTCCGCAGCCGAGCAGGCCGAAGATGAAGGTGAACGCCGCGTCGCCCGCGACCTCGCCCGACACCGTCGGGTCGGCGAGGATCTCGCCGGCGATGCCCGGGAACTCCGGCGAGGTGAGCACCTCGACCCACGAGATACCCCACACCCCGGCGAGGGCCACAGCGATGACCGTGTATTGGGCGACGATGAAGGCGAGCACGAGCGTCACGATCGTGACGAGCGCGATGACCACCGCACCGCGCATCGAGACCCGGCCACCCGAGCCCAGACGGTAGAGGAAGAATGCCGCGAACGCGACGCCGAGCGCGACGATCGAGGCGATGAAGCCGAGGTTGTAGATCACCGAGAAGACGATGATGCCGACCGGGATGGTGAGCAGCGAAAGCAGCAGGCCGCGCACGAGGTTCTCGGGCGGCAGCGGCGGCGCGGCCGGGGCGACGGGCGCGGCGGGGGTCGCCTCCGCGGCGACCGGCTGCACCTCGGCGGGCTGCGCGGCGGCAGGGACGGATTCGGGCTGGTCGTTCACAGGAGTCGACATGCCCGAAAGTCTAGGGGTCCTCGACTATGCGTCGGGGCCCGCCGGCATCGGCGCGTCTTCGTCGGCCGCGGCGAGTTGACCGCACGCGCCGTCGATCTCTTTACCACGCGTGTCGCGGAGCGTCGTGGGCACGCCCTTCGCCTCGAGCCGTCGGACGAACTCGTCCTGCACCGCGGGTTCGCTCGCCGTCCAGATCGACCCGGGTGTCGGATTGAGCGGGATCGGGTTGACGTGCACCCAGCCGCGCCCGCGCGCGTTGAGCTTGTCGCCGAGCAGGTCGGCGCGCCAGCCGTGATCGTTCATGTCCTTGATGAGCGCGTACTCGATCGACACCCGGCGCTTCGTCGCGTCGAAATACGCGCGCGCGGCATCCAGCACTTCGTCGACCTTCCAGCGCGAATTCACGGGGATGAGTTCGTCGCGCAACTCGTCGTCGGGTGCGTGCAGCGAGAGCGCGAAGGTGACGGGGATGTCCTCCGCCGCGAGCTTCCCGATGGCCGGGGCGAGCCCGACGGTCGACACCGTGATGCCGCGCGCCGACATGCCGAGGCCGTCCGGTTGCGGGGCGATCATCGTGCGGATCGCCTTCAGCACCCGCGCGTAGTTGGCGAGCGGCTCCCCCATCCCCATGAAGACGATGTTCGAGACGCGTTCCTGGGAGTGGTCGGACTTCTTCTTGCCTCCGAGCCGTCCTTCGGCGATGACCCGGTTGGCGCGCACGACCTGGTCGACGATCTCCGCCGTCGAGAGGTTGCGGGTGAGACCCGCCTGGCCGGTCGCGCAGAACGGGCAGTTCATGCCGCATCCCGCCTGCGACGAGATGCACAGCGTGATGCGGCCGGGGTAGCGCATGAGCACCGACTCGACGAGGGCGCCGTCGTGCAGCTTCCAGAGGAACTTGATCGTGTCGCCGCGGTCGGTCTCGAGCCGTCTCAACTCGGTGAGGAGCGGCGGCAGCAGACCCGCGACGAGCTCGTCGCGTCCCGCCGACGGCAGGTCGGTCATCTCCGGGGCATCGGACGTGAAGTGGGTGAAGTAGTGGGTGGAGAGCTGTCGCGCGCGGAACCCGGGGAGGCCGAGCTCCGTCACCTTCGCGACCCGCTCCTCCGGGGTGAGGTCGGCGAGGTGCTCGGGCGGCTTGCCGCGCTTCGGGCTCGCGAACTGCAGCAGCGGGCGGCCCTCGGTGTCGAGCTTCTGCGACCAGCCTTCGGTCGCGGGCCTCACCTGCCGACCCGCGGAGCCCTGGCGCGGCCGGGTCTCACGGATCTCACTGCTCACCCGACCAGGGTACGGGGTGCTCCCGTTCTGGGGCTGACCGTCGTGGCGACGGGCCCGTAGCCTCGCGATATGACGACGCTCGGCACATCGCTGTCGACGCGCGCCCGGGATCCGCGGGGTGTGCCGACCGCCATCTCCGCGCTCCTCGTGCTCACCGTGGCGGTCAACGTGCTCTACCTCGTCGGGCTCGTGGCGTCCGGCGGTGAGAACAGCCCCTTCGTCGGCGTCGGGCTCGGCCTCGCGACGCAGTGGGTGCCGGCGACGATCTTCTGGCTCGTCGCGGCGAGGACGCATTTCACCCGCGTCCCCGTCGTGCTCGCGGCGGCAGGCGTCACGGTCTCCGCGCTCGGCGACAGCTACTACTCGCTCGCGATGGATGCGGACGGGTACCTCCCGTCGCCATCGCTGGCCGATCCCGCCTACCTCCTCTTCTATCCGCTCCTCGTCGCGGCGCTCATCACGCTCGTGCGCGAACAACTGCGCGGCGTCGGCCGCCTCGTGCTTCTCGAGACCGCCGTGGCGACCGTCGGAGCGTCGGCCGTCCTCGCCGTCCTGCTCGACCCGGTCATCCGCAGCTCGATCGAGGGAGACCCGCTCGCGGGCGCGGTCGCGATCTCCTACCCGCTGTTCGACCTCGTGCTGCTCGCCGTCATCGCCGGCATCGCCGCCGCCCCGACGATCCGACTCGGGCGGCGGTGGTGGGCGCTCATCGCGGGCCTGCTGATCACGGCGATCGGCGACGTCGCCTACGCGCTCCTCGGCAGCGTCGGCACCTACCTCGCCGGCACGCCGCTCGACGCGACGTGGGCGATCGGCGTCGCGCTCATGGCGTGGTGGGTCGCCGGGATGCTGGAGCCCGACACCGACTTCGCGACCTCGAACCGACGCGTCTCGATCCCCGTCCCGGGTTTCGCCGTGCTGGCGGGGCTGTCGATGCTCGTGGTCGCCACGCAACTGCCGGTCTCGATTCTCGCCGTCGTGCTCGCCGCCCTCACCGTCGGACTGGGAGCGGTTCCGATCGTCTTCCGGCAGTGGACCCTCGGGCGGATGCTCGCCGACCAGGAGGAGGCGGTGCGTCGGCTCACCGCGCTCGACAAGGCCAAGACGGATGTCATGGTGACGATGAACCACGAGTTCCGCACTCCCCTCACCTCGATCACGGGTCATGTGGAGCTGCTGCTCGACGGCGGTGCGGGTGAGCTCCCCGCCCCGGCCATCCCGATGCTCGAGTCGATCGAACGCAACACCGCCCGTCTGCAGTCGGTGATCGATGCCACGCTCACGTCGGAGCGCCTCGAGGACGGGCCCGACCTCACGCTCGCGCGGGTCGACCTCGCGGAGCTGACCCGACGGGCGACCGACCGCATCGCACCCCTCGCGGCGCAGAAGTCGATCGAACTCGTCGTGGAGGGAGAGGACGCGGCCCTCACCGTCGATGCCGACGAGGCCCGTCTCGAGCACGCGCTCGGCCACGTCCTCGGCAACGCTGTGAAGTTCGGCACGTCCGGCGGCCGGCTCATTGTCACGACGGAGCGCGCCCGGCGCGACGGGGCCGTCATCCGTGTCCGCGACGACGGCATCGGCATCCCCGCCGCCGACCTGGCCTCGATCCCGTCACGCTTCTTCCGGGCGTCGAACGTGCAGAACGCGGCGATCCCCGGCGTGGGGCTCGGCCTCTCGATCGCGCAGCAGGTCGTGCGCGCCCACGGCGGGTCGCTCGAGATCGCCTCGACACTGGGAGAGGGTACGACCGTCTCCCTTCACCTCCCGACGCGCTGACCCTTCGGGACCGCGAGCAGCAGCCCTCCGACGACGAGCAGCGTGCCGAATGCGGCGGCGTACCACGGGGTGTCACCCGGGATGTCGAGATAGGTCGTGATGCCGAGGATGCGCGAGAGCCCCCAGGGCAGCAGCCCCATCTGGTCGTTCCAGACGGTGAGAGCCGTCTCGGCACCGACGATCCCGACGAACACGGCGATGCCGCCGACGGCGGCGCCCGCCCCGGTCAGCGCGACACCCGTCGCCCGGCGTCCGCCGAGCTGCACCGCGAGCGTCCATGCCGCAGCCACGACCAGCCAGACGAGCAGCGCGAAGGCGACCGTCACGTAGATCGAACGCCGCGTCGGGTCGGTCCAGAAGCCAAACCAGTAGCCCCCCGGGCCGGTGGGCGCGAGCACGGCGGCGAGCAGCACGACCCGGAGGAGCGCGACACCGCCGAGGGTCGCGATGACCGGCCAGATCGTCACCCGACGGGCGGCGGAAACGGCGACGGCGGCGAACACCGCCCAGGCGGCGAGCATCGTGAGGGCGTGCGCGGGCGCCTCGAACCAGGTGAGGATGCCGCGGCTCGCGACGAGCGCGACGGCGGGCACCGCGATGAGCAGGGTCCGCTCGCGCAGCCCGAGGTCGCGCACTGCCTCGACCGCGCGCCAGGGTCGTGTCGCCGCGGTCAACAGCGCGGCCGACGCGGCCGCGCCGGGGAGTCGACGGACCCGGGGATGACGCGCCGCGATGCCGAGGGCGAGGAAGATCAGGGTGAGGCCCAGCAGCACCCGCGCCGACCACGCCATCGGCAGATCGCGCTCGGCCCGCGTGATGCCGAGGTCGGCGGCCGTGAGGTTGAGCGGCGGATGCTGCACATCGCTGGTGTACGTCTGGAGGTGCTGGACGGACAAGTCGCGGTAGAGGTCGAGCGACACCGTCCACGCCGCGTAGGCATCGGCCGATCCGGTGTCGTGCCACTCCGCGAGCCGCAGGAAGTACGACCGGTAGAGCGAGAGCACATCGAGCGTGGACTGCTCGTACTCGAGCGCCGCGACGAACTGCTCGCGCATCCCTGGCTTCCATGCCGCCTCGTCGGTCTCCGTGATCCGCAGCAGCATCTCGGCGACGACGTTCTGCGCCCTCTCACCTTCCGCGATCGCCGCGTCGAGTTCCTCCCGGCTGATCGCGTAGATGACATCCAGCACGGCGCTGTCGCCCGCCACGATGTCCCATTCGAACAGCCACATCATCGGTGGCGGCTCGAGCCCGATCGCGTACACCTTCTCGTCGGCGTACGGGCCGATGTAGAGCCCCTTCGTGATCGCCTCCCGGGAGAGCGCCATCGCCTCCCCGATCGCCGCGACGGTCACCGGGTCGTCGCTGAGCCAGCGGTGCGCCCAGTCGGCGGTGAGCTGGGCGGGATCGGCGTCGGGATCGCGGGCGAGGCCGAGCGCGAGCTCGGTGTTGAGCTCGGCGAGCTGCCAGAACCCGCTCGTGAGCTCGAGACTCATCGGCCCGGCCCGCCACGGTCCGCCGTCCTGCGTCCAGATCCAGACTCCCTCGATGTTGTCGTTGACGGCGAGGAAGCTCTGAAGAGCGTCGCGGTAGAGCACGCCGAGGTCGTTCGGGAAGGCGCCGAAGAACTCGAACTCCCGCCGCGACTGGAACTCGACGATGCGGCGATGGTCGCCGATCTCGAGGGTGTCGTTGAACGGCAGGTGACTGTAGAAGTCGCCGAGCGTGTACTTCGTCGAGACGACGAGGTTCGGGGAGTCGAGCCCGTCGAGCACCGCGTGATACGAGTCGACGTCGGTGTGCAGATCGCCGACCGCGCCGACCCCGACGCTCCAGGTGCGGAAGATGACATCGGTGTCCGACCGCTCCGCTTGCGAGCTCAGCGCGGTGAGCATGGCCCGCACCTCGTCGACGTTCCGTACCGCGAGCCGCGAGTAGTAGTCGAAGCCCGGGACGTCGTAGACATCCCCCGCCTCGCCGATGCGGATGACGACGCCGTCGAGCTGCGGCATCGCGGCGTAGAGCTCGTCCATCGCGCCCGTGTAGACCTCCCACAGCGCGGGGTCGGTCGCATCGAGCCCGAACGCCGCGTCGAGGTGCCGCTCAAGCGGCGTCGTGAGGGTGAGCATGTCGGTGCGCAGGTAGGTCTCGAGTCCGAGCGACTCCGCGTAGGCGAGCATCGGACGGTAGGCGTCGCGCATGGCCTCCGCCTGCGCGACGCGATCGGGGGTGTCGCGGTAGACGCCCGCGGCGTCGAAGGTGAGGAACTCGATGAGCCCGGGTACCGCGATCGCGGTGAAGCCCTGCGCGGCGGCGTGGCGGGCGAAGACTTCGAAGGTGTCGGCCGCCGCGGCGAACGCGGCCTCGTCGACGTAGGGAGCCTGGGGCATCAGGGCGTCGCGGAAGGCGCCCGAGATGTGCGAGTAGTCGTCCCCCGCGAGCCACTCCTCCTCGTCCGGTGTCACGCCGACGGCGCCGAGATCGGCCATGCGGAAGGCGAGTCGCGGAGCCACCGTCTGCCCCAGGTGTTCGAGCATCGACCGCCCGGCCCGCGCTTGTGCCGCGAGGTCGTACATCCCGCGGGCGAGGCCGGCATCCGTCGTCGCCTCGATCCGGAGAGCCGTGGCGGTGCCGGCGAGGGTATACGTCTCGTCGTCGCCCTCGCCGCCGCCGACGAGTTCGAGCGTCGCCTCGGGTTCGTCGGAGAGCGAGTCACCGAGGGAGGCCGCGAGCTCGGACGCCGCGGTCTCCAGACGCGGCACCGTCTCGTCGACGAGCACCTGCAGCTGGATCGGACGCACCGACGCACGCTCCGGCGCGGCCATCGGGTTCTCGACCGGGATGTCGACCTCCTCGGTGCGGATCCCGAGCTGGTCGGTGAGCACGAACGCGACCCCGGCACCGGCGGAGAGCAGCACGACCCAGGCGAGCGCGAGGAGCAGGAGACGACGGAGGCTCACGATCGGCAGGGTACCGCGGCGCCGCTCAGTCGAGGATCACGCCGTCGACGTAGACCCACCGGCCGTCGACGCGCGTGAACCGGCTGCGCTCGTGCAGCAGACCCGCACCCGCGGACGACCGGTACGACGCGCGGAACTCGACGACACCCTCGTCGTCGTGGGGCCCACCCGCGACGGTGTCGACGATCTGGAGGGCGCGCCACTCGAGCGCGTCGTCGAGGTCGAGCGTGGCAGGGCGGGTGGTCGGATGCCACGTCGCGAGCAGGTGCGCCGCGTCGCCTCGCGCGAACGCCTCGAAGCGCGACCGCATGAGCGCCTCGGCCGTGGGGATCCGCGCCTCGTCGTCCGTCACGTCGACACTCTGGCACGCCGACAGGGATTCGGCGCGCGTTCGCCGAGTGCGCTCGGGGGCTAGCCCCCGTGCCGACACGCGCCGTGACCGGTTGGCTGGGGCGGTGAACCCGACGCCTCTTGCCGACGTCCGCCGTGCGTTCCACGCACTCGACCCGCTCGGTCTGCGCGGTGCCGTGATCCTGCTCGTCGTGTTCGGCGTCACGCGTGTGGCGCTCGTCCTCCAGGCGAACGTGACCGCGACCTACCAGGCTGTCGGTGCGATCTTCGTCGTGATGGCACTCCTGCCATGGGTGCTCCTGACCCGCGACGGACGGCGGCGGATCGGGCTCGTGCGACCGAGGTGGCGCTGGCTGCCGGTGGCACTCGTGGCGGGAGCGGCGGCATCCGTTCTCGTCTTCGCGATCGCGACGGTCGCGTGGGGGCTCGCCACCTCCAACCCTTACGTGTACGTGTCGCTCTCGTACTCGGCGGTGCCCGACCCGCTGCCCGCCGACGACCGGATCATCTTCTTCGCGATCTTCGCCGCGATCGGGATGCTCTTCTCGCCCCTCGGCGAGGAGGTGCTCTACCGCGGGATCGCGCACACGGGGCTCGCGACACGACTCGGCGGTCGCGGAGCCTCGCTCGTGGATGCCGGCGCCTTCGCGCTCGTGCACCTCGCGCACTTCGGCATCGTCTACCTCGCGGGCGCGTGGGGGTTCCTCCCGGGGCCGGCGGCGTATTGGCTGCTCGCGATGTTCGGCGTCTCGTTGCTCTTCACCGCGTTCCGCATCCTGAGCCGTTCGCTCAGCGGCGCGATCGTCGCGCACGCGGGATTCAACCTCGCGATGACGTCGTGCATCTTCTTCACGCCGGGAGTGCTCTAGTCCGTGGACTCCTCGACGGGCGCCGGCTTCGGCCGACGTGTGGGATCCGTCGTCGGAATCTGGAGCGCCGCGATGAGCGACCGTGCGTCGTAGGGTCCGACGTGGCGGCGCCCGTTGAGGAAGAACGTCGGCACCGCGGTGATGTCCATCGCCTCGGCGTCGAGCATGTCGTCGCGGACGCGAGCCGCCACTTCGGCCGAGGCGAGGTCTCGCTCGAACTGCTCGACATCGAGGCCGAGCTCCTGGGCGCGGCGGATGATGTGCGACGGCAACTGCTCGTCCTGGTCGACGAAGAGCGCGCGCTCGAACTCGAAGAACTTGCCCTGCAGCGCCGCGGCCTCCGATGCCTCGGCCGCAGCGAGCGCGTTCGGGTGGAACCGGGTGAGCGGAGCGTGCCGCCAGACGTAACGCACGGCGTCGCCGAGCTCGTCGATCACCTCGTGTGCCGAGCCCGAGGCCTTGAGGCAGAACTCGCACTGGAAGTCGCCGTACTCGACGATCGTGAGTGCGGCATCCGGATCGCCGTAGATGTGATCACGCCGCGGGTCGACGGGGCGCACGAGCACTCCCGTGTCCTGCGTCGGGCGCAGAGCGTCCGAGAGCCGGAAGACGATCGTCGCGACGACGAAGGCGATGACCGAGGCAGCGAGCACGCCGACGCGCGCCTCGTTCTGAGCGGCTTCGTCGGTGATCGCGAGGTCGACGATGAAGAGCGAGATCGTGAAGCCGATGCCGGCCAGGGCCGCGCCGCCGAGCAGCCGATCGACCGTGAGACCCGGACCGAACTCGCCGACCTTGAACAGCTTCATCACGGCGGTCGTGCCCCAGATGCCGATCAACTTGCCGCCGACCAGGCCGACGACGATGCCCCATGTGATCGGCGACATCGCCGCGGCGGCGAGGATGTCGGGCGTGATCAGCACTCCCGCGTTGGCGAGCGCGAACAGCGGCAGCACGACGTAGGCCACGTACGGCGCGTAGGCCGACTGAAGTCGCTCGTTGATCGAGATCGACTCGCGCAGCGAGTTGGCGGCGGCGCGGGCGTACTCGGTGTTGGGCGACTGCCGGAACGTGCGCGCGAGATCGAGGGCGTGCTCGACATCCCGGCGGTTGGGGCGGTACAC
This sequence comes from Pseudolysinimonas sp., assembly GCF_057350545.1. Taxonomy (NCBI): domain Bacteria; kingdom Bacillati; phylum Actinomycetota; class Actinomycetes; order Micrococcales; family Microbacteriaceae; genus Pseudolysinimonas; species Pseudolysinimonas sp. The sequence goes on from NZ_JBMRCP010000112.1 coordinate 24,367, forward strand.
CGGCACGAGCAGCGCGATCGCGACGCCCGCGAGGGTCGGGTGCACACCCGAGGCGTAGAACGCGAGCCAGACCACGACCGCGAGCGTGCCGTAGACCGGGCCTCGTCCCCCGCGGAGGTAGCGCGTGAAGTAGACGCCCACCAGCCCGAGCGCGGCGACGACGAGCGGCATCCAGGTGAAGTTCTCGGTGTAGACGAGCGCGATGATGCTGAGCGCTCCGATGTCGTCGACGACCGCGAGGGCGAGCAGGAAGATGCGCAGGCGACCGGGGGCGCGCGGCCCGATGATCGCGAGCGCACCGACGAGGAACGCCGTGTCGGTGGAGATGACGATGCCCCAGGCGTGCTCCTGACCCGTGCCCTGCGCGATGAGCACGTAGAGCAGGGCCGGGATCGCGAGACCCAGGAGGGCGGCGAAGACCGGCACCATGGCGCGCGACCAGCTCGTGAGCTCGCCGATCGCGAACTCACGCCGCACCTCGAGACCCACGGTGAAGAAGAAGATCGCCATCAGGGCGTCGTTGACCATCGCGTGGAGCGTGAAGTCGAGCTGCAGGTCGGCGACGCCGATCGTGAAGTGCGTCTCCCAGAAGCCCTCGTAGCTGCCGTGAGACGCGTTCGCCCAGACGATGGCGGCGACCGTCGCAAGCAGCAGGAGCAGCGCACCGACGCGGTTCTGCCCGATCGAGCGGATGACGTCGGCGATCGAGCGCTTGTCGTCGCGCGAGTGGGTGTGCGGATGGTCGGGGTCGGGCGAGTGCTGGATGACGGTCAGCTGGGTGCGGACCGCTCGGGGTTCCTGCTGAGGCTCACGGGGGCGACGCGCCATCCCGATATCGTGCCAGGTTCTCGCAGCAATCGCTCAGGTGCGGGGGGGTCGCTCAGTCCTCGTCGTCGTCGTCGTCGACGACCACGGGACGTCGAGCCGAGGACTCGGCCGGACGCTCGCCGATCGCGGTACCGGGGATGCGGCCGCTCCCGGGGAGGTGCTTTTCACGCTCGACGACGAGCCACTCGGGTCGCTCCTCGAGCAGTGCGCGGATCTCGGCCGTCGTCATCGAGTCGCTCACGCCGGCGCGCGCCAACGCCGAGTTGGAGACGCCGAGCCGCGCGGAGACCTCGTGACGCGGATGCGGACCTTCGCGCCGCAGCGTCGCGAGCCACTCGGGCGGGTTGCTCTGAAGTTCCTGCACCGCGTCGCGGGAGATCGGCGACGCCCGGAACTCCTCCGGCGTCGCCGGCAGGAAGACGCCGAGCTTCTCGGCCGCCGTCTTCGGGCTCAGCAGCTGCTGCTTCGGGGGCTTCGGCTGCTGGCGGCGGTCTTCGCGCGGCGCGTCGGTCATGCCCCTACGCTACGCGGCACGGGGCCGGTGCAGCACCGCGGGCTAGCCTGGGGCCATGCCGGAGCCCCTCGTCGTCGCCTTCGTGCCCGGCGTGACACCGGGCAAGTGGGAGCGGGTGTGGCGCGAACGCCGTGCGGGCATCCTGACGCTGGTGCCGCTCCCCCAGGCCTCGGCGTTCGCGGCGCTCTGCGACGGATCGGCCCACATGGCTCTTCTGCGGGACACCGGCGCCGACGACGACCGGCACGCGATTCCGCTTTATCGCGAGCAGCCCGTCGTCGTCGCCCCGCGCGACTCGCTCGTCGCCGCCCTCGACTCGATCGATCTCGCCGACCTCGCCGACGAGAACGTGCTGCCCGTCGACCTGCTCAGCGGAGACGGGGCGGATGCCGTGGAGCTCGTCGCCGCGAACGTCGGCGTCGTGATCCTGCCGCAGTCGGTCGCGCGCGCGACGTCGCGGAAGGACGTCGTCGCTCGCCCGCTGCGGGACGGCGGGGACACGGGCATCTCGCTCGTGTGGCCCATCGAGGGCGCGCATCCGCTCAGCGACGTGTTCGTCGGCATCGTGCGCGGACGCACGGCGAACAGCTCCCGCTGAGGCCCGGACTGCGCCCTACGCGACCGGCTGCGAGTGGATCGCCGACGAGAGGTGCACGCCGTTCAGCTCGAGGTAGAGCTGACGCTCGGTGACGGTCAACGTGACCGCGTTGCGCCGCTCGAGCGCGCCGACCGCGGCGTCGACGAACCCGGGGTCGAAGCTGTGCAGCACGATCTCGTCGGCTCGGTGGATCTTGGCGCCCGCCCACGGTGCGGCGACCTTGGCCGGATCGCGGTGGGTGTAGACGACCGTGCGCTCCGCCGCCTTGCTGCCCGTGTGGAGGCGGGCGGCATCCGGAGCCCCGATCTCGATCCAGGCCAGCAGCGTGCCGCTCAGGTCTCGCACGAGCACGGCCGGCTCGTCCGTCGCGGAGATGCCCTCGCTGAAGGCGATGCCCTCCTGATACTCGAGGCAGTAGGCGAGCAGGCGCGTCACCAGGTAGGCCTCGGTCTCGGACGGATGTCGGGCCGCCCGCACCGTGAACTGCTCGTAGACGCCTCGATCCATGTCGGCCAGCTGCACCTCGAAGGTGTGCATCGTCGCGCCGGCCGCCATCCGACCAGCCTAGGCAGTCGACGCCCAGGTTCTCGCCCTCGGGTCGACGGGCGAGCGCGCGGAGTACCGTGGCCCCATGAAGAGCCGCCTCGGACGAACCATCCTGACCGTGATCGGGGCCGTGGCCGTCCTCGTCGGCGCCGTCTGGATCGGCCAGGGCGCGAATCTGATCCCAGGAAGCTTCATGACCGGCGACCGCACGTGGTTCGGGATCGGCCTGTTCGTCGCCGCGGCCGGCGTCGGCCTCCTCGTGCTCGGTCTGCGGCGTCCGACACGCGACAGCTGACCGTGTCTGTCTGGTCGCAAGGGTGCGACCTTCGTCAGGCGCCGTGAGTCGGAGCCGAGGCGGCGACGAGCAGCACCGGCGCCGTGAGGTTGAGGACGGGGGTCTCGGAGGCCCAGCATCCCGACCTCTTGCGTATCCGAACTCATCTGTCGACCCTCTGTGCCGCACCACGCGACAGTGCTGGGGTGGTGGGATGCCTTCCGAACGCCACGGGTTCCGCACATCCACCAGAAGCGGGGGTCGCCTGGCGACCGCCATGACCGCGACGGCGGTCGCCGTCACGTTGACCGCCTGCGCCGGCGCGGCAGACATCCCGCCCGGTGAGAAAGAAGCCATCAATCTCGGCACCAACGCGGAGGTCGGGTCGGTGAGCGTCGACAACCTGCTGCTGGTCACGCGCGGAGAGGCCCGATCCGCACGGTTGATCGGCGTGCTCACGAATCGCTCGGAGAGCCCGGTCGAGGTCGAGCTCTCCGATGAGGACGACACCGTCACCGTGACCCTCGACGGCGGGCAGCAGTACGCCTTCCACGAGCATCCGACGTTCTTTGCGACCGCGGATGACATCCCGGGCGCTGTGGCGACGGTGACCATCGGCGCGGACGACGAGGTCGAGTCGGTGACCATCCCGATCCGAGACGGCAGCCTCGACTGGCTCGAGCCCTACCTCCCGGAGAGCTCCGGATAGCGCGTCCCGACGCTGCGACGAGAGCGCCGGGTTCTGCGACGTCACATGTGTCGGGCTGACAGGATTTGAACCTGCGACCCCCTGACCCCCAGTCAGGTGCGCTACCAAGCTGCGCCACAGCCCGTGGCATGTACCGCTCTCCTCGCGGAGCCCGGCACAGCCTCCTACTGTAGCCGACCATCCACAGGTCGCCGACCGCGCGGTCGCGATGTCGGTGGGTGCTACTTAGATGTAGCCATGACCACCTTCCGCGACGCGCTCCGCGAGAGCGACGAGCTGCCCCCGGCGCTGCAGCGCATGGCGGCCGATGCGGGGGTGATCGACGCGATCGTCGAGACCGACCGGATGATCGCGTCCCTGACGGCGGCGAAGTATCGGCTCGTCGCGTTCGCGCATCAGACGCAGACCCGCGGAGCCGACGCGCCGTCGCATCCGCTCGCCGAGCGGGAGTTCCGCGCCGAGGTCGCGGCCGCGCTGCGCCTCTCCCGACGGTCGGCCGGCATGCTCATCGACGAGGCCGACGTGCTCACCGAGCACCTCCCGGCGACCCTCGACGCTCTCGCCACCGCACGCATCACCCCGCGGCACGCGCGCATCCTGGTCGACGAGCTCGCGACCGTCGCTGACGACGAGCGGGGCGAGGTCGAAGCCCGGGCGCTTGACGCCGCCGAGCAGTCGGCCAACGTCTTCGCCCGCACCGTGCGGCGCATCCGCGAGTCGCGCTCCCCTGAGCAGGCGATCGAGCGCCATCGCCGCGCCGTCGACGACCGCTCCGTGACCTTGGAGCCCGGCGCCGACGGGATGGCGTGGCTGACCGCTCACCTGCCCGCACCCGAAGCAGTCGCGGCCGACAGCCTCCTCGACGCCGGGGCCCGAGCCCTGCGCACAGCCGGCGACCCCCGCACGATCAGCCAACTGCGCGCCGGCCTGCTGCTCAAGGCGATCCTCGGCGGCGACGAGGCGCGACCCTTCGGCAACTCGACGCCCACCGTCGTCACGACGGTGCCCATCTCCGTGCTGCACGGGCGCGACGACACGATGGGCGAGCTCGTCGGCTACGGCCCGGTCGACCCCGCTACTGCCCGACGGGTCGCCGGCGCCGCACGGGTGCTGCGCCGCGCGATCACCGACGAACGCGACGACGCCATCCTCGCCCTCGGACGCACCCGCTACCGCGTCACCGACGACCTGCGACTCTTCCTTGCCATCCGCGACGGACGCTGCCGCTTCATCGGCTGCGCCGGCCGCGTCACCTCCGCCGACGTCGACCATGGC
>NZ_JBMRCP010000020.1:0-22566 GCF_057350545.1 Pseudolysinimonas sp.
CGGCACGGCGGCGGGACCGCATCCGTTCCCCGCGATGGGGCGCGACTTCCAGAAGATCATCGGCGAAGAGGCGCGCCAACAGGTGATCGATCTCACGGGCAAACTGCCGGATGTCGTCATGGCCTGCGTCGGCGGCGGATCGAACGCGATCGGCATCTTCCACGCCTTCCTCGACGACGCCGAGGTGAAGCTCATCGGCATCGAGGCGGCGGGCGACGGTGTCGACACCGAGAAGCACGCCGCGACGATCGAGCGCGGGCGCCCGGGCGTGTTGCACGGCTCGCGGTCGTACGTGCTGCAGAACGAGGACGGCCAGACGATCGAGTCGCACTCGATCTCGGCGGGGCTCGACTACCCGGGTGTCGGCCCCGAGCATGCGGCGCTCCACGACGCCGGCCGGGCCAGCTACCTCCCGGCGACCGACACCGAGGCGATGGAGGCTCTCCGCCTGTTGAGTCGCACGGAGGGCATCATCCCGGCGATCGAGTCGGCGCACGCCCTCGCCGGAGCGCTGCGCGTCGGCCGGGAGCTCGGCCCCGACGCCACCATCCTCATCAACCTCTCCGGCCGGGGCGACAAGGACGTCGCGACGGCCGGCACGTGGTTCGACCTCTTCGACGAGGGAGCGCAGCAGTCGTGACCGTCCCCACCCTGTCCGTCGGCACCCGGATCGCACAGAACCGCGACGACGGCCGCGGAAGTCTCATCGGCTATCTCCCGGTCGGTTTTCCCGACCTCGGCACGAGCATCGACGCCGCCGTCGCCCTCGCCGAGAACGGCGTGGATGCCCTCGAGCTCGGCCTGCCCTACAGCGACCCCGTGATGGACGGCCTCGCCATCCAGAAGGCCACCGAAGCCGCGATCGCGAACGGTTTCCGGGTGCGCGACGTGTTCACCGCCGTCGAGGCCGTGCGCGCGCGCGTCGACATCCCCGTGCTCGTCATGACGTACTGGAACCCGGTGGTGCAGTACGGCGTGGACCGCTTCGCCGATGCGCTCGTGAACGCCGGGGGAGCGGGACTCATCACGCCCGACATCACCCCCGATTCGGCCGAGGAGTGGATCGCGACGAGCGACCGGACGGGGCTCGACCGGGTGTTCCTCGCGGCGCCCTCGTCGACCGACGAACGGCTGCGCACGACCGTCGCGGCGAGCCGTGGCTTCGTCTATGCCGTGTCGACCATGGGCATCACCGGCGCCCGGTCCACCGTGGATGCCGCGGCGCGCACGCTCGTCGCGCGACTGCGCGATGCCGGTGCGGAGAACGCCTGCGTCGGCATCGGAATCTCGTCGGGCGAGCAGGTCGCCGAGGTCCTGGGCTACGCCGACGGGGCGATCGTGGGCGCGGCCCTCGTGACCGCACTGGCCGAAGGCGGCGTCGCCGGGGCCGCAGCGAAGGCCGCCGAACTGGCGTCGGGCGTCGACGCGGCCAGGAAGTAGACTCGCCACCGTGCTTCCGACGAGCCTCCCCAGCCCTCCCGCCGACTGGTCGTCCTTCGAGATCCCGCTCGGGTTCCTCCACGACCTCCTGCCGATCCTGCCCGAGCAGCTCGTCATCCACGTCTACGCCCTCGCGATCCTCGTGGGCATCGCCGTGGCGATCGTCGTCTCGAACTACCGGCTGACGGCGCGCGGAGCGGAGCCGTGGATCGTCGTCGACCTGTCGATCTGGGCTGTGGTCTTCGGCATCATCGGGTCGCGCGTCTGGCACGTCGCCACGCACCCCGACGACTACTTCGGCGAGGGCAAGCTCGGGTTCGCGTTGAACTTCGACAACCTCGCCGACGGTTCGAGCGTCTGGGCGGTCTGGTCGGGCGGCGTCGCGATCTTCGGTGCCGTGCTCTTCGGGGCGCTCGGCGTCTACATCGCGAGCCGCCAGGTGGGTCTGCGCTTCACGGCGGCTGTGGACGCGATGGCCCCCACGCTGCTGCTGGCCCAGGCGTTCGGTCGTCTCGGCAACTACTTCAACCAGGAGTTGTTCGGGCTCCCCACCGACCTGCCGTGGGGTCTCGAGATCGACCGCCCGAACCCGGCGATCCCGGCCGGCATCCCGGATGACGCGCTCTTCCACCCGACGTTCCTCTACGAGATCGTCTGGCTGCTCGCCGGTTTCGCGGTGCTCATGCTCATCGAGAACCGCGTGTCGTTCAGCAAGGCTCAGACAGGTCTCGGCCGATTCCTGCCGATCTGGCCCACGTTCGTGCGTCGCGACGCGTGGTACTGGGGCAAGATGGTCGGCCTCTACGCGATCTGGTACGGCATCGGTCGCGTGTGGTTCGAGTCGATCCGTCTCGACCCGAGCGAGACGCTCCTCGGTATCCGTTCGAACGTGTGGGGCGCGCTGCTCTTCATCGTCGCGGGCATCGTCCTCATCGCCGTGCAGACTCGGCGCCACCCCGGCATCGAGGCGAGCGTCTACCGACCCGGTAAGGAGTGGACTCCCGAGGGTGCGGTAGACTCCGACGAGTTCTATTCGGACTCCGACGAGCCCGGCGATGACGCCGATTCGGCTCGTACCCCCGCCACAAGCGGTTCAACCCGGAAGTAGCCCCGCGATCGCGTACCCCTCGCGCCGGGGCACGGATCCGCAGCACGCCACCACAGCATCCGTTGGGCCAGCGACGTCCCACTCCAGCACCATCGTGAGGACGGTTCCATGACGACTCCCAACGCATTCGAGCGGTTCAGCACCGTTCCTGCGGCCCAGGGTCTCTACAACCCCGCGTTCGAGAAGGACGCGTGCGGACTCGCCATGGTCGCGACGCTGCGTGGCACCGCCGGCCACGACATCGTCACCCAGGCTCTCGACGCCCTGCGTCACCTCGAGCACCGCGGCGCGATCGGCTCCGATGCCGGCACCGGTGACGGCGCGGGCATCATCACGCAGATCCCCGACGCGTTCCTGCGCGCCGCCGTCCCGTTCGAGTTGCCGCCGGCCGGCCGCTACGCCGTCGGCATGGCCTTCCTGCCGACCGACGACGCGGAGCGCGCGGAGCAGAAGGCCGCGATCGCAGAGATCGCCGAGCAGGAGTCGTTGCGCGTGCTCGGCTGGCGCGACGTGCCCACCGACCCGACCCATCTCGGCAACCTCGCCCTCGAAGCCGCACCGACTTTCGAGCAGCTCTTCGTCGAGCCGACCAACTCGGGCGAGGGCGGCCAGCCGCTGTCCGGCATCCTCGTCGACCGCCTCACCTTCCGACTGCGCAAGCGCGCGGAGCGCGAGCTCGGCGCCTACTTCGTCTCCCTCTCGGCGCGCACGCTCGTCTACAAGGGCATGGTGACGACCCTCCAGCTCGAGCCGTTCTACCCCGACCTCTCCGACGAGCGCTTCGTCTCGCGTCTCGCCCTCGTGCACTCGCGCTACTCGACGAACACGTTCCCGTCGTGGCCGCTCGCCCAGCCGTTCCGCATGATCGCCCACAACGGCGAGATCAACACGGTGCAGGGCAACCGCAACTGGATGCGCGCGCGGCAGAGCCAGCTCGAGAGCCCTCTCCTCGGCGACCTCACGCCGCTCTTCCCGATCGTCAGCCCGGGCGCCTCCGACTCGGCGTCGTTCGACGAGGTCGTCGAACTGCTCAACCTCGGCGGTCGGTCGCTGCCGCACGCGATGATGATGATGGTGCCGGAGGCCTGGGAGAACCAGAGCGACCTCGACCCCACGCGTCGCGCGTTCTACGAGTTCAACTCGATGCTCATGGAGCCGTGGGACGGTCCCGCCGCCCTCGTCTTCACCGACGGCACGCTCGTCGGCGCGACGCTCGACCGCAACGGGCTGCGTCCCGGCCGCTTCCTCGTCACCGACGACGGCCTCGTGGTGCTCGCGAGCGAGATCGGCGTGCTCGACATCCCGGCCGACAAGGTCGTGCGCAAGGGCCGTCTGCGTCCCGGGAAGATGTTCCTGATCGACACGGCCGAAGGCCGCATCATCGAGGACGACGAGATCAAGGCCGACCTCGCGGCGTCGCAGCCGTGGCAGGAGTGGCTCGACGCCGGCCGCATCCACCTCTCCGACCTGCCGGAGCGCGAGCACATCTCGCACACCCCGGCGTCGGTCGTGCGCCGCCAGCGCACCTTCGGGTACACCGAGGAGGAGGTGCGCATCCTTCTCACGCCGATGGCGACGAACGGCGCCGAGCCCCTCGGCGCGATGGGCTCGGACACCCCGATCGCGGTGCTCAGCGACCGTCCCCGGCTGCTCTTCGACTACTTCACCCAGCAGTTCGCCCAGGTGACGAACCCGCCGCTCGACTCGATCCGCGAAGAGGTCGTCACGAGCATGAAGCTCGGCCTCGGCCCTGAGCGCAACCTGCTCGCCGCAGGCCCCGACCATGCGCGGCAGGTCATCCTCGACTTCCCGGTGATCGACAACGACGAGCTCGCGAAGATCCAGCACCTCGTCTCACGCCGCGACGGCGAGCGGGGAGCCCGGCGTACGCGCGTCATCAAGGGGCTCTACCGCCTCGACGACGGGCCCGAGGCGCTCGCTCAGAGGCTCGAGGCGATGTGCGTCGAGGCCGACGAGGCCATCGCCGACGGCGCGCAGTTCCTCGTGCTCTCCGACCGCGACTCGAACGCCGACCTCGCGCCGATCCCGTCGCTGCTCATGCTCTCGGCCGTGCACCATCACCTCATCCGCCAGGAGACGCGCATGAAGGTGGGTCTCGTCGTCGAGGCCGGCGACGTGCGCGAGGTGCATCACGTCGCGCTGCTCGTCGGCTACGGCGCATCCGCGATCAACCCGTACCTCGCCATGGAGACCGCCGAGCAGCTCGTCAACGCGGGGATGATCACCGGCGTGACGCCCGAGAAGGCGGTCAAGAACCTCATCAAGGCGCTCGGCAAGGGCGTGCTCAAGATCATGTCGAAGATGGGCATCTCGGTCGTCGGGTCGTACGCCGGCGCCCAGGCGTTCGAGGCGGTCGGGCTCTCGCAGGAGTTCGTCGACCGTTACTTCACCGGCACCACGAGCCTGCTCGGCGGCGTCGGCATGGAGGTCATCGCCGCCGAGAACGCCGCACGGCACGCCGCCGCCTACCCCGAGGACGGCGCGATCGTCGCACACGAGCGGCTCGCGGTCGGCGGCGAGTACCAGTGGCGTCGCGAGGGACCGCCGCACCTGTTCAACCCCGACACGGTGTTCCGGCTGCAGCACTCCACGCGCGCGCGCCGCTACGACATCTTCCGCGACTACACCCGCCTCGTCGACGAGCAGGCCGCGAACCTCATGACCCTCCGCGGGCTCTTCAAGCTGAAGACCGAGGAGCGCAAGCCCGTGCCGCTCGACGAGGTCGAGTCGGTCTCGTCGATCATCTCCCGTTTCAACACCGGCGCGATGAGCTACGGCTCCATCTCGCAGGAGGCGCACGAGACGCTCGCGATCGCGATGAACCGCATCGGCGGGCGGTCCAACACAGGCGAGGGCGGTGAGGATGTCGACAGGCTCCTCGACCCCGCACGCCGCAGCCGCATCAAGCAGGTCGCGTCGGGCCGGTTCGGCGTCACGAGCCTCTACCTCACGCACGCGACCGACATCCAGATCAAGATGGCGCAGGGCGCGAAGCCCGGCGAGGGCGGGCAGCTCATGGCGGCCAAGGTGTATCCGTGGGTCGCGCGTACGCGCCCCTCGACGGCCGGGGTGGGACTCATCTCGCCGCCTCCGCATCACGACATCTACTCGATCGAAGACCTCAAGCAGCTCATCTTCGACGTCAAGCGGGCGAACCCGTCGGCGCGCGTGCATGTGAAGCTCGTGTCGCAGTCGGGCATCGGGGCCGTCGCCGCCGGCGTGACGAAGGCCCTCGCCGACGTCGTGCTCGTCTCCGGCCACGACGGCGGCACGGGCGCGTCGCCCGTCAACTCGTTGAAGCACGCGGGCACGCCGTGGGAGATCGGGCTCGCCGAGACGCAGCAGACGCTCATGCTCAACGGGATGCGCGACCGCGTCGTCGTGCAGGTCGACGGCCAGCTCAAGACCGGGCGGGATGTCATCGTCTCCGCGCTCCTCGGCGCCGAGGAGTACGGCTTCGCGACGGCGCCGCTCGTCGTCTCGGGGTGCATCATGATGCGCGTCTGCCACCTCGACACCTGTCCGGTCGGCGTCGCGACCCAGAACCCGGAGCTGCGCGCCCGGTTCACGGGCAAGCCGGAGTTCGTCGAGACGTTCTTCGAGTACATCGCGCAGGAGGTGCGGGAGTACCTCGCCGAGCTCGGCTTCCGCTCGCTCGATGAGGCGATCGGGCGCGCCGACCTGCTCGATGTCGACCGCGCCGTCGACCACTGGAAGGCCGACGGGCTCGACCTCACGCCGATCCTGGTCGGACCGGAGTTCGCCGACGACGAGCCGCGACGCAACCGCCGGGCGCAGAATCACGAGCTCGACGAGCACTTCGACGTGGAGCTGATCCGCCGCTCCGCCGCCGCGCTCGAGCACGGCGAGCACGTGTCGATCGAGCTGCCGGTGAAGAACACCGAGCGTGCCGTCGGCACGATGCTCGGCCACGAGGTGACGAAGCGCCATGGCGAGCACGGGCTGCCCGCGGGCACCATCGAGGTCTCGCTCACCGGTTCGGCGGGTCAGTCGCTCGGCGCGTTCATGCCCAACGGCATCACGCTGCGCCTTGAGGGCGACTCGAACGACTACGTCGGCAAGGGCCTCTCCGGCGGACAGATCGTGCTGCGTCCGCCGCGCAATTCGGTGTTCCCCGCCGAGCGCAACGTGATCGCCGGCAACGTGCTCGGGTATGGCGCGACGCAGGGCAGCATGTTCCTCCGCGGCGTCGTGGGGGAGCGCTTCCTCGTCCGCAACTCCGGCGCGACCGCCGTCGTCGAGGGCGTGGGCGACCACGCGCTCGAGTACATGACGGGCGGGCTCGCCGTGATCCTCGGCGGAACGGGGCGCAACCTCGGGGCCGGGATGTCGGGGGGCACGGCCTACGTGTACGACCTGCGTCCCGAGCGGGTCAACCGTGAGGCGCTCGCGTCCGGCGAACTCTCGCTCGTGCCGCTCGACAGCGTCGCGTCGAGGTCGGCGAGCATCCGCCCGGCGAGCTGACCTCGACGCGACGCTGGCTGCGTTCGTGAAGGTGCTGCCGCGTGACTACGCCGCCGTGCTGCGCACCCGGCAGGAGGCGCTCGACGAGGGCCTCGACCCCGACGGCGATGTCGTCTGGGGACGAATCATGCAGGCGACGGGAGGCTGAGCCATGGCTGATCCCAAGGGATTCATGAAGGTGCAGGAGCGCGAGCTCCCGAAGCGCCGACCGGTGCCGGTGCGCATCATGGACTTCAAAGAGGTCTACGAGAACCAGGACCCGACGCAGCTGCGCCGGCAGGCCGGGCGCTGCATGGACTGCGGCGTGCCGTTTTGCCATTCGGGATGCCCGCTCGGCAACCTGATCCCCGAGTGGAACGACCTCATCTGGCGCGGCGAGGGGCGCCAGGCGATCGAGCGGCTGCACGCGACGAACAACTTCCCCGAGTTCACCGGCACCCTCTGCCCGGCACCGTGCGAGTCGTCGTGCGTGCTCGGTATCAACCAGCCCGCCGTCACGATCAAGCAGGTCGAGGTGTCGATCATCGACCAGGCCTGGGCGAACGGCTGGGTCACCCCGCATCCGCCGGAGCGTCTCACCGGCAAGACGGTCGCCGTGGTCGGCTCCGGCCCTGCCGGGCTCGCGGCCGCTCAGCAACTCACGCGTGCCGGTCACACCGTCGCCGTGTACGAGCGCGACGACCGCATCGGCGGCCTGCTGCGGTACGGCATCCCCGACTTCAAGATGGAGAAGAAGCGGCTCGACGCCCGCCTCTCGCAGATGCAGGCCGAGGGCACGCGCTTCCGCGCCGGCGTCGAGATCGGCCGTGACCTGTCGTGGAGCGACCTCCGCTCGCGCTACGACGCCGTCGTCATCGCGACCGGTGCGACGGTGCCGCGCGATCTGCCGATCCCGGGCCGCGACCTGCTCGGCGTGCACTTCGCGATGGACTACCTCGTGCAGCAGAACAAGGTCGTCGCGGGCGACTCCGTGCCGGCGCAGCTCACCGCGGAAGGGCGGCACGTCGTCGTCATCGGCGGCGGCGACACCGGTGCCGACTGCATCGGCACCGCGCACCGTCAGGGCGCGCTGAGCGTCACCAACCTCGCGATCGGCATCCAGCCGCCGAGCGAACGCCCCGAGACCCAGCCGTGGCCGACCACCCCCACTCTCTTCGAGGTGTCGAGCGCCCACGAGGAGGGCGGCGAACGGATGTACCTCGCCTCGACCGTCGAGTTCCTCGCGAACGAGGTCGGCGAGGTGCGCGCCCTGCGCGTCGCCGAGACCGAGTACCTCGACGGACGTCGCGTGCCGAAGTCGGGCACCGAGCGCGAGATCCCCGCCGACCTCGTGCTCATCGCGATGGGTTTCACCGGCCCCGAGTCCGACAGCCTCGACGAGCAGCTCCGGGTGCCCTTCGACGGCCGCGGCAACGTCGAGCGCGACGACGACTACGCGACGAGCGAGGCCGGTGTGTTCGTCGCCGGCGACGCGGGCCGCGGGCAGTCGCTCATCGTCTGGGCGATCGCCGAGGGTCGCGCGGCGGCTTCGGCCGTCGACCGCTACCTCGAGGGTGAGACCCGGCTGCCGTTCCCCGTGCGTCCGACCGACCGCGCGCTGTCTGTGTAGCCAACGCAGCCTGTTCGCCTGTTTAGCTAGCAGCGACGGCCACGCCGTCCTCCGTCCTTCACTCCGCCACCGCCACCACCAGAAGGAACACCGCCACCACCATGAGAAGAGCCAAGATCGTCGCGACCCTCGGGCCGGCGACATCCAGCTACGAGTCCCTCCGCTCGATCATCGAAGCCGGCGTCAACGTCGCCCGGATGAACCTGAGCCACGGCACCTACGAGGTGCACAACGAGGTCTACGCCAACGTGCGCAAGGCCGCGGAAGACCTCGGCGCCCCCGTCGCCGTGCTCGTCGACCTCCAGGGGCCCAAGATCCGCCTCGCGAAGTTCGAGGACGGCCCGCACGAGCTGGCCGTCGGCGACATCTTCACGATCACGACCGAGGATGTGCCCGGCACGAAGGAGCTCTGCGGCACGACGTTCAAGGGACTGCCGCAGGATGTCACGCCCGGCGACTTCCTCCTCATCGACGACGGCAAGGTCAAGGTGAAGGTGCTCGACACCGACGGGGTGCGGGTGCGCACCGAGGTCGTCGTGGGCGGCAAGGTGTCGAACAACAAGGGCATCAACCTGCCCGGAGTCGCGGTGAACGTGCCCGCGCTGTCGGAGAAGGACGAAGACGACCTGCGCTGGGGCCTCAAACTCGGCGCCGACTACATCGCCCTGTCGTTCGTGCGCAATGCCGCCGACGTCACGCGCGTGCACGAGATCATGGCGGAGGAGGGGCGTCGGGTCCCGGTCATCGCGAAGATCGAGAAGCCGCAGGCGGTCGACAACCTCGAGGAGATCATCGACGCCTTCGACGGCATCATGGTCGCGCGCGGCGACCTCGCGGTCGAGCTGCCGCTCGAGGCCGTGCCGATCGTGCAGAAGCGCACGATCGAGCTGAGCCGTCGGATGGCGAAGCCCGTCATCGTCGCCACCCAGATGCTCGAGTCGATGACCGACAACCCGGTGCCGACGCGTGCCGAGGCATCCGACGTGGCGAACGCGGTGCTCGACGGCGCCGACGCGGTCATGCTCTCCGGCGAGACGAGCGTCGGGTCGTACCCGGTCGTCACGGTGCAGACCATGGCCCGCATCGTCGCCTCGACCGAAGACCACGGGCTCGAGCGCATCCCGCCGCTCGGGACGAAGCCGCGCACCCAGGGTGGCGCGATCACCCTCGCCGCGGCCGAGGTCGCCGACTTCGTCGACGCGAAGTACGTGTGCGTGTTCACCGAGTCGGGCGACTCCGCGCGGCGGATGTCGCGGCTGCGCTTCCGCATCCCGATGCTCGCCTTCACGCCGGACGAGGCCATCCGCCGCCGCATGAACCTCACCTGGGGCATCGAGTCGTTCCTCGTCGAGCGGGTCGACCACACCGACGCGATGTACAAGCAGGTCGACGAGATCCTGCTCGAGAAGGGTCTCGTCGAGGCCGGCGACAAGGTCGTCGTGATCTCCGGTTCCCCTCCCGGCATCCCCGGCTCGACCAACGACATGCGCGTGCACGTGATGGGTTCGGCGCTGAAGCCGAAGCGACCCGTCTGGGTGTCGGGCAAGCACGCTGACTGAGTCGGATGTCGGTGATCGAGTAGCCGCCGACGGCGACGTGTCGAGACCCGCGCCCGGGCGGTACCGCCACTTCAAGGGCGCGATCTACGTCGTCGTCGGCACGGCCCGGCACAGCGAGACCGAGGAGTCCTTCGTGGTGTACCACCGCGAGGGCTCGAGCGAGCTCTGGGTGCGCCCGGCCGGAATGTGGGCGGAGCGCGTCGAGAAAGACGAGTATCGCGGGCCGCGGTTCGCCAGGCTCGACTGAGTCGCTGGGCGGCGCCTGAGTCGATCGACCGCGCCGGGGTCAGTGCACCGGCGCGATGCGTTGGAAGAGGGGCACGGCGACTCCGGCGACGATGAGGTGCATCGTGCCGAGTGCGACCGCGGCGGTCGTGTCGGCGCCCGGGATGAACCGGGTGAGGGCGAGAACGACGTCGGGCACGAGCGAGAGCACGATCGCGACCGGTACGAGGACCCGGAGGGTGCGCGCGGGCTG
This sequence comes from Pseudolysinimonas sp., assembly GCF_057350545.1. NCBI lineage: Bacteria > Bacillati > Actinomycetota > Actinomycetes > Micrococcales > Microbacteriaceae > Pseudolysinimonas > Pseudolysinimonas sp. The sequence continues at coordinate 10,701 of NZ_JBMRCP010000020.1, forward strand.
CCGGGCGACGCGGCGGACGAGTCGCCACCCTGCGTACGCGCCGAGGAGGCCGAGCAGCGTGAAGGTGAGGTAAGCGGGCGGCAGGAGCGGCCCGAAGGAGGGGTCGGCGCCCGCGGCGAACGCCGCGAGGGCGACGACGCTCGTGGCGGCGCCGGCGACGAGGAACCCGGCGCCGAGCAGCAGGGCGGCGCGGGGGAGCGGAGCGACGGTGGGGGACGTGGATGCGGTCATGGCGGTTCCTCCTCATTAGTACGACTTTCGTACCATCCGGAGGCTAGGTCCCCGGGCGAGGGCGGGGGAAGACGAGTGGGCCGGATTACTCCGAGGGGAGTACGGGCGCGTCGTCGAGTTCATCCGCGTGGGCGATCACGCGCTCCAACAGCGCCGAGAGCGCCGCACGATCGCCGTCGTCCAAGGGCATGAGCAACTCGAGGACGCTCGCCCGCACTCGACGTTCGAGCACGGCGGCCACCTCTGTGCCGCGCGCCGTCGGGGCGACCGTCGCCGAACGTCGATCCGCGGCGACCGACTCGCGGGTGACGAGCTCCGCCGCGACCATACGGCTGAGCATCGACGTCATGGTCGACTTGGGGATGCGCAACCGCGCGCCGAGCGAGCCGATGCTCTCCGGACGACGAGTCACCGCGACGAGAAGGCGGCCCTCCCGGGAGTTCACCCCGAGTTCCGAGCCGATCGCCTCGTAGCGTTCGGTGACGAGCACCGCGATCCGCACGAGCGCGGCGCCGACCGGGCGGGTGGCCTCCACCTCGGAAGTCTAGGCGCGCCCCGGTCGCGTCACCCGGTGGGTCACCGTCAGCGCGCCTCGTCGGGCGGGGTGACGCGATACCCGACCCTCGGTCGCGTCGCGTCAGGCGACGTCGAATTTCGCCGTGATGCGTCCCGAGACCGTGATCTCGGGCACCGTCACCTCGACGCCGCCCTGCCCGGCACCCGAGCCGCGGGTCGCCGACGAGACACCGGCGCCGTGCAGATCGGAGAGCTCGAGCACCGACTTCACCCGACCCTGGAGCGCAGTTGCATAGTCGTCGGCGCGTGCCCGTGCGGCGGCGACCGCGGCGAGGCGTACCTCCCGCTCGTAGGTGACGCGCGTCGCCTCGGTGAGCGCCCAGGTCGGCACGACCGAGATCGTCGCCGCGGAGAGCTCGCTCGTGAGCGGGCCGACGAGGGCGAGGTTCGCGAGCTTGATCTGCACCTGCGCCCGCGCGATGTGCTCGATCCGATCATCGTCGGCGCCGACGGTGCGCGAGGTGACGGTCACCGTGCCGACGTGGTGCCAGGTGGCGTCGCCTGTCGCCCGCAACGCCTTGGCGCGCTCGACGAGCCGTGCCGTCATGCTCTCGACCGCCGAGACGGCCTTCGCGGAGCTGTCGGCGACCGCACGCGGGGTGAAGGTGAGGGTGGCACGTTCCGCCCGGATGTGCCGCTCGGCGGTTCCTTCGGTGATCACGACGGTCATGGCTGTCCTCCTCAGGTGCCGGATGTGGGGGTCGAACCCACACGTCCTTTCGGACAACCGATTTTGAGTCGGTCGCGTCTGCCATTCCGCCAATCCGGCTTGCGGCGCCGTCGAGCGCCGCGGTGCCCAACGTACCGTAGGCTCGACGCGTGACCGACGCCACCGACACTCCGACCGCGCCGCGACGCGTCGTCGTCGCAGAAGACGAGTCGCTCATCCGCCTCGACATCGTCGAGATCCTCCGCGACAACGGGTTCGATGTCGTGGGAGAGGCGGGCGACGGCGAGACCGCCGTAGCCCTCGCGACCGAGCTCAAGCCCGATCTCGTCGTCATGGACGTCAAGATGCCGCAGCTCGACGGGATCTCCGCGGCCGAGCGACTCGCCAAGAACCACATCGCTCCCGTCGTGCTGCTCACGGCCTTCAGCCAGAAGGAGCTCGTCGAACGCGCGAGCGAGGCGGGCGCGATGGCCTACGTCGTGAAGCCGTTCACGCCGAACGACCTGCTCCCGGCGATCGAGATCGCGCTGAGCCGCTACCAGCAGATCGTGACGCTCGAGGCCGAGGTCGCCGACATGGTCGAGCGCTTCGAGACCCGCAAGCTCGTCGACCGGGCGAAGGGCCTGCTCAACGAGAAGATGGGCCTCTCGGAGCCGGAGGCGTTCCGGTGGATCCAGAAGGCATCCATGGATCGTCGTCTCACGATGCACGATGTCGCGCAGGCGATCATCGAGCAACTGCAGCCCAAGAAGTAGTGACCGTGAGGCACGTCCTCGCGCTGACCTCCGCCCTCGTGGTGCTCGTGCTCGCGGGATGCACGACCCCGTCCCCGTCGCTCGACCTCTCCGAGGTGCTCACCGACTCCGACGCTCCGTCGGGGATGTCGTGGGTCGCCTCCGGCGCCGAGCTCACGGCGGGGGAGGACGTCGAGACGATCTCCCACGAGTGGGAGGACAGCGCGGGGGAGCCGCAGGCGTGCCTGCCCCTCTATCTCGTTCCGTACGGCGTCGCGCCGTCCGACGAAGGTTCGGACGATCGCACCGTCGAGGTGGGCTACCTCGCGCACGACGAGTATCCGGGCAGCATCCTGGTCAACGCGCGCGAGTTCGCCTCCGACCAAGCAGCCACGGCCTACATCCAGCACGCCCTCGAGGCGGCGAACGACTGCCCCGGCTACACGGTCGGCGAGTACGAGGTCGGGCCGGACGGCTTCGCGATCGCGCGCTTCACCGGAGGCCACGGGCTCTCGATCGACGGGGGCCACGTCGTGAACGGTGTCAGCTCCCGCACCGCCGTCGTACGTGCCGGGCGCACCGTCCTCGTGGTCGACGCGTTCCTGTTCGAGGCGACGGACTTCGACCCCGAGGTCGTCGACGAGCTCGCCCGCACGATGCTCGAACGCCTCGGTTTCGGCGCGTGAGTCAGCGGATGCGCTTGAGGTAGTTCGTGATCCGCACCGTCGACAGGCGGTTGCCGTCCGCGTCGGTCACGACGATCTCGTGCGTCGCGAGCGTGCGTCCGAGAGACAGGGCTCGGCACGTGCCCGTGACCCAGCCCGACGTGACCGAGCGCGAGTGCGAGGCGCTGATCTCGATGCCGACCGCGATGTGGTCCGGCCCGCCGTGGATGGCGGCCGAGAGCGAGCCGAGCGACTCGCCGAGCACGAGGTGGGCACCGCCGTGCAGGAGCCCGACGACCTGGGTGTTCCCCTCGACCGGCATCCGGGCGACGGAGAGGTCCGCGCCCAGCTCGAGGAACTCGATCCCCATCCTCCGCGTGAGCTCCCCGCCGCCGTTCGCGAAGCGTTCGAGGAGGTCGGGATGCAGGTCGGCGGGGAGCTTCACGGGACCTCCGGGTGTCGGGAGCGGCGGCTAGGCTGAACGCCGTGCCGGACTCGAAAAAGCCTACGCTCCTGCTCATCGACGGCCACTCCCTCGCGTTCCGCGCCTTCTACGCGCTCCCGATCGACTCCTTCGTGACCCGCGACGGCCAGCACACGAACGCCATCCACGGCTTCCTGTCGATGCTCAACCTGCTGCTCCAGAACGAGAAGCCGACGCACCTGGCGGTCGCGTTCGACAAGTCGCGGGTGTCGTTCCGCACCGCCGAGTATCCCGAGTACAAGGGCACGCGCGGAGAGACCCCGTCGGAGTTCAAGGGTCAGATCCCGCTCCTGCAGGAGGCCCTGGCCGCCATGAGCATCCCGACCATCGAGGTCGAGGGCTTCGAGGCCGACGACATCATCGCGACCCTCGCCACCCGGGGCGCCGCGGAGGGATTCGACGTGCTCGTGACGTCGGGCGACCGCGACACGATCCAGCTCATCACGCCGCAGATCACCCTGCTCTACCCGAACGCGCGCGGCGTCTCCGAGCTCAAGCGCTACGACCGGGATGCCGTGATGGAGAAGTACGGCATCGAGCCCGAGCAGTATCCCGAGGTCGCCGCGCTGGTCGGCGAGACGAGCGACAACCTCATCGGCATCGACAAGGTCGGCGAGAAGACGGCCGTGAAGTGGATCCAGGAATACGGCACCGTCGACAACCTGCTCGCCCACGTCGACGACATCAAGGGCGTGGTCGGCAACAACCTGCGCGAGCAGCAAGACCGAGCGCTGCGCAATCGCCGCCTCAATCGCCTCGTCACCGACGTCGAGCTGCCCTTCGGACCGGGTGATGTCGAGCGTCGCCCGATGGATGTCGACGCCGTGCGCGAGATCTTCGGGCGCCTGCAGTTCAAGGCGCTGCTCGAGCGGCTGCTCAAGATCGAGGGCGTCACCGACACGGCACAGCTCACCGACGGGGGAGCCGGAACGACCGAGGTCCCGCCCGTGCAGACGCTGCGGGGAGTCGAGCTCGAATCCTGGCTCGACCGCCAGTCGGCCGGGGGCACCACGCCCCTCGGCGTGCGGGTCGCTCTGCTCGACGGCCGGATCGACGGCGTGGGCATCGCCGGTGAATCCGATTCGGTCTGGGTGCCGTGGGGTGAGCCGGCTCTGGAGTCGTGGCTCGCGAGCACGTCGCCGAAGCACGTCTACGACGCGAAGCGGCAGGCCAAGTCGCTCACCGCCGCCGGCGTCGAGCTCGCGGGCGTCGACCTCGACCCCGCGCTCCAGGCCTGGCTGCTCCGGCCGTCGGTGAAGTCGGAGACGCTCACCTCGCTCGTCTACTACTACCTCGGCGAGAACCTCCCGCAGCCCGACCCCAATCAGCTCGTCCCCGAGACGGAGCCGCTCAGCCCGGCGAGCGAGGCATGGTTCGTGCGGCGGCTCGCGATCGAGCTCGCCGGTCGGCTCGACCCGGGTTCGTCGCGCGTCCTGCACGAGATCGAGGTGCCGCTCGGCGCCGTGCTCGGCCGGATGGAGACGCAGGGCGTCACCGTGAGCGCTCCCGTGCTCGCCGGGCTCAACGAGCGGCTCGGCGCGCAGGTCGCCGACATCGCCGCCCGCGCGTACTCCGAGATCGGCCGGGAGATCAACCTCGGCTCGCCGAAGCAGCTCCAGGAGGTGCTCTTCGACCAGCTCGGCATGCCGAAGACCCGGTCGAACAAGACGGGCTTCTCGACCGACGCGCAGTCGCTGCAAGACCTCCAGGATCTCAACCCGCATCCGTTCCTCGACCTCCTGCTCCAGCACCGCGACGCGACGAAGATCAAGCAGATCGTCGAGACGCTGCAGAAGGGCATCGCCGCCGACGGCCGCGTGCACACCAACTACGAGCAGACGGGGTCGGCCACGGGACGCCTCGCGTCGAACGACCCGAACCTGCAGAACATCCCGGTGAAGACCGAGGTCGGCCGCGAGGTACGCACCGCGTTCATTCCCGGCGAGGGCTTCGACACGCTGCTCACCGCCGACTACTCGCAGATCGAGATGCGCATCATGGCGCACCTCTCCGAAGACGCCGGGCTCATCGAAGCCTTCAACTCGGGCGAAGACCTGCACCGGTTCGTCGGCGCCCGCGTGTTCGGCGTCGACCCCGCCGACGTCACGGCGACCATGCGCACCAAGGTGAAGGCGATGTCGTACGGCCTCGCCTACGGGCTCTCACCGTTCGGCCTCAGCAAGCAGCTGCGCATCGAGGTCTCCGAGGCGCGTGAACTCATCGCCGACTACTTCGCGCGTTTCGGAGGCGTGCGCGACTACCTCCGCGGAGTGGTCGAGCAGGCGCGGGTCGACGGCTTCACGACGACGCTCTTCGGTCGGCGCCGGCCGTTCGGCGACCTCGCCTCGACGAACCGTACCCTGCGTGAGAACGCCGAGCGCCAAGCCCTCAACTCGCCGATCCAGGGCACGGCCGCGGACATCATCAAGGTCGCGATGCTCGGCGTCGACGCCGACATCCGCGAGCGCGGCCTCGCCTCGCGCATGCTCCTGCAGGTGCACGACGAACTCGTGCTCGAGGTCGTCGCGAGCGAGCTCGAGGAGGTCACCGCCATCCTCATCGACAGGATGTCGCATGCCGCCGATCTGAGCGTGCCCCTCGACGTGCAGGTGGGAGCCGGGGCAAACTGGGACTCAGCGGCCCACTGAGCCTTTGCGGCTCCCGAGCAGGGCGCGTGGACGAGGGGGTTCTCATGCCGGAACGCACAGCCGTCGTCGCGTCGCGGATCGGGCTGCACGCCCGTCCCGCGTCGCTCGTGAGCCTCGCCGCGGCCGGCACCGGGGTACCTGTCCAGCTCGCCGCCCACGGTCGCACCGTCAACGCCGCGAGCATCCTCGGCATCCTCTCGCTCGATGTGAACCACGGCGACGAGGTGACGGTGTCGGCCGATGACCAGGCGGCCGTCGACGCGATCATCGCGCTGCTCGAGCGTGACCTCACCGAGGACTGACGCCGCGGCCACTGCCGATCGGCCGAGCACCGTCCTAGGCTGGGTCGCATGAGCGAACAGCCCAACAGGACCCCGTCTCAGATCGACAAGATCGCCGAGGACTGGGTCGCCACGATGGTCGACCTCGACCCGGATCTGGCGATCTACATCGGCGTCGACGGCCGACTCGGCGAGCTCGCCGACTTCTCGCCCGACGGGCACGCCGCCTACATCGCAGCCGCGACCAAGGTGCGCGACGCCCTCGCCGAGGCGACCCCGGTCGACGAAGTGGACGAGGTGACGAAGACCGACATCAGCTCGACGATCGAGCTCGAGATCGCGTCGGCCGACGCCGGCTACTACCTCCGCGACCTCAACGTGATCGCGAGTCCGCCGCAGGGGATCCGCGACATGTTCGACCTCATGCCGACCGCCTCCGAGGGTGACTGGTCGACCATCGCGACCCGCCTCGGGAACGTCCCGGGCGCCGTCGACGGCTACATCGAGACGCTGCGCCGCGGCATCGCGGAGGGACACGTCCCCGCGCGCCGTCAGGTGCACGAGGTCGCCGAGCAGGCGCGCAAGCACGGCGACCCGCTCGGGTTCTTCTTCGACTTCACGGGCGGCGCGAAGCTCGGCGACGGCGCCGACCTGCCCGAGTCGCTGACCTCCGACCTGCGGAAGGGCGCGGAGGCTTCGGCCGAGGCCTACGACCGCCTCGCGAAGTTCCTCGAGACCGAGCTCGCGCCGGTGGCGGGGGAGACCGACGGTGTGGGGCGCGAGCTCTACGCCCTGCGCTCCCAGCACTTCCTCGGCGCGAAGGTCGACCTCGACGAGACCTACGAGTGGGGCATCGAGGAACTCGCCCGCATGGTCGAGGAGCAGACCCGCATCGCCGGACAGATCGTGCCCGGCGGCTCGGTCGCTGACGCGATCGCCGCGCTCGAGAAGGATCCGGCCCGCAAGCTCCACGGCACCGAGGCGCTGCAGCGCTGGATGCAGGAGACGAGCGACCGGGCGGTCGCCGACCTGTCGCGCGATCACTTCGAGATCGCGGAGCCCATCAAGGCGCTCGAGTGCATGATCGCGCCGACACAGGAGGGCGGCATCTACTACACCGGCCCCGCGGACGACTTCTCGCGCCCCGGCCGGATGTGGTGGAGCGTGCCCGAGGGCGTCACCGAGTTCGACACGTGGCGCGAGCTCACGACCGTCTACCACGAGGGTGTTCCGGGCCACCACCTGCAGATCGGTCAGGCCGTCTACAACCGCGCGACCCTCAACCTGTGGCGCCGGCAGCTCGGCGGCACGAGCGGGCACGCGGAGGGCTGGGCGCTCTACGCCGAGCGCCTCATGGAGGAGCTCGGCTACCTCGACGACCCCGCCGACAGGCTCGGGATGCTCGACGGTCAGCGCATGCGTGCGGCGCGCGTCGTCCTCGACATCGGGGTGCACCTCGGCAAGCCGCGCCTCGACGGTGAGGGCACGTGGGACCACGACTACGCCCTCGGCTTCATGCGCGACAACGTCAACATGAACGACTCGTTCGTGCGCTTCGAGGTGAACCGCTACCTCGGCTGGCCGGGCCAGGCGCCGTCGTACAAGGTCGGGCAGCGGATCTGGGAGCAGATCCGGGATGCCGCGCAGGCCCGCGACGGCGCCGCGTTCTCCTTCAAGGACTTCCACAAGAAGGCCCTCGACATCGGTGGCGTCGGGCTCGACACGTTGCGCGCCACACTCCTCAAGTAGCGGTGTCCTCACCGTGGCGCCTCGCGCTGGGTGACCGGTTCCAGGCCCTCGACCCGGGGTTGCACGCGTACTTCTCCGAGCTGCCTCCGGGGAGGATCGGGCGGGGGACGGGCGTCTTCGAGACCGTCGGCACGCCACGGCGCTGGTTGTGGCCGGTGCTCGCGATCCTCGCTCGGGCGGGCATCGCGTTCCCGGTCTGGGAGCGCGAGGTGCCGTTCGAGGTGCGCAACACGCCGGTCGGCACGGCGGTACGCGCGACGCTGGTCTTCGGGTTCGCCCGGGGCCACCGGGTGATGCGGCACGCGATCGGCATGACCGACCGCGGCCTCGTCGACCTGCTCGGCACTCACGGCCGCCTCGAGACGGAGTTGCGGGCGAGCGTGCGCGACGGCCGCCTCGAGCTGCGCTCGACCCGCACCCTGCTGTGCGTGGGGCGGTGGCGATTCCCGATCCTCGGCGCCCCCCGCGTGAGGCTCGTCGAACGTGCGGACGGCGCGCGACAGCGGGTCGAGTTGACGCTCACGGCACCGCTGATCGGGCGCATCTACGAGTACGCGGGCACCTTCGAGTACACCCTGGAGGACGCGTGAAGGTCGTCGTCGCGGGAGCCTCCGGCTTCATGGGTCGCTACCTCGTCGACGCGTTCCGCGGATCGGGCGACGAGGTCACCACGATCGGGCGTGGCGCCGCGGACGCCCGCTGGGGCGAGGCGGACGGCATCCGCTCGCTCGTCGACGGCGCCGACCTCGTGCTCAACCTCGCGGGCAAGAGCGTCAACTGTCGGTACCACGCCGCGAATCGCGCGGAGATCGTGCGCTCACGCGTCGACACGACCCGTGAGCTCGGAGCGGCGATCGCGGCGGCATCCCACCCACCGACCCTCTGGCTCAACTCGTCGACCGCGACGATCTACCGGCACGCCGAGGATCGCGCCATGACCGAGGCCGCGGGAGAGCTCGGCACCGGCTTCTCGGTCGACGTCGCCCGCGCCTGGGAGGACGCGTTCTTCGAACGCGACCTGCCGGACACGCGGCGAGTGGCGTTGCGCACGGCGATCGTGCTCGGGGACGGCAGCGCCCTCGCCCCGCTGCTCGGCCTGGCGCGGGTCGGCTTCGGCGGGCCCCAGGTCGACGGACCGTGGTTCCGCTCGCGCCGTCGGGTCGCCGCCGGCACGTTCCACGAGTACGGCGCGCGGGGGGGACGTCAGCGCTTCTCGTGGGTGCACCTCGCGGATGTGCTCGGCATCATCCGGTTCCTCGTGGCGCACCCCGAGCTCGACGGGGTCGTCAACGTGTCGTCGCCCCACCCGGTCGACAGCGTCACGGTGATGCGCAGCATCCGCGAGGCGATCGGGATGCCGTTCGGCCTCCCGCTGCATCGGTGGCTCCTCGAGCCGGGGGCGTGGGCCATTCGCACCGAGACGGAACTCGTGCTGAAGAGCCGGTGGGTCGCGCCGGAGCGCCTCCTCGCGGCGGGCTACGTCTTCGAGCACCCCGAGATCGGCGGCGCGATCGACGCGATCCTCTCGGTCCGACGACGCCACCGAGGCTGATCCGCACCCCCAGTACGGGTGCACGCCCCAGCGTTTCATTGAGGCGGACGGCGGGCGGACCTGGGAGTTTCTCGTTTCCCGGGCGCGCCGTGGTACTGCTTAGGCAACTGGGGTAGACCGATCCGTACACGGAGGTCGAGTGCCCGGACAGCGGTGGGGGGCCCTCGTGGCCGAAGTACATGGTTCAACGTCGATTCGCCGGGGGGCGATGGCGACGGTCGCTCTTCTGGTCGCACTCGGGCTCGCACTGACGCCGGCTGAGGACGCGTGGGGGGCCACGATCATCGATGGGCCCATCGACCTGGGAACCGCGGAGCCGTTCGGCGTGCTCGCGTCGAGCACGGTCACCAACACCGGACCGACTGTCATCGGGGGCGACGTCGGCGTGAGCCCCGGTTCTGCGATCGTCGGCTTCCCGCCGGGTCTCCTCTCGGTCGGAGCGGCGATGCACCCTGCCGATGCGGTCGCCGACCAGGCGCAGACCGACCTGACCGCTGCGATGGTGACCGCCGCCGGCCTCACTCCGACGATCTCGGGGCTCGCCAACCTGACGGGCATGAATCTCGTGCCCGGCGTCTACCGGGGTGGAGCGCTCTCCCTCGACGCCGCCGGCACCCTGACCCTCGACGGTGATTCGACGGACATCTGGGTCTTCGACGCCGCGAGCACCCTGATCACCGGTTCGATGAGCCGGATCGTCTTCTCCGGAAGCGCCACCGCCTGCAACGTGTTCTGGCGGGTCGGCAGCTCGGCGACCTTCGGCACCGAGACCGACTTCTCCGGGACGGTCATGGCAGCGGAGTCGATCACGGCCACCACCGGCACTCTGATCACCGGTCGCCTCCTGGCCGCCAACGGGGCCGTGACCCTCGACGCGACCGAGGTCGTGCTGCCCACCGGCTGCGCGCCCGCGGGGACGACGTCGACCACAGGTGCCCCCGAGTACACCTCCGGCGCACCCACCGCTGCGACGGCGGGCACGCCGTACGCGTTCACCGTCACCGCGACGGGCACTCCCGCCGTGGGATACGTCCTCTCGTCCGGCGCGCTGCCGACCGGCCTCGTCTTCGACGGGGTGACCGGCGAGATCTCCGGGACGCCTCTCGTCGCGGGCACCTCGACCTTCACGATCACCGCGACCAATGGAGTGGCCCCCGACGTCTCGTTGGTCGCGACGATCGTGACCGCTGCGGTGGCGGTCGCCGCAGCCCCCGGCCTTCCCGCGACGGGGAGCCCGAGCCTCGAACCGGTCATCCCGGCGACCGCGATCCTGGCGGGTCTGCTGCTTCTCGTCGCCGCCGCCCGACGAGGGACGGGGTCTCACCGGCGAGCGTGGCAGAGCAGGACCGAAAGCGGTAGGCTGGAGAGTCGCGTTTGACGCGAGATCTATCCGGCTGCCTCGGGCGCACCCAACATCCCAGCACCACCCCGTTCGAGGCCCTACCTATGCCCATCCCCGGAGAAACCACTACATGACCACCGCAACGACCGCTTCGGCCCCCAAGCAGATCGCGATCAACGACATCGGATCCGCTGACGACTTCCTGGCCGCGGTCGAGAAGACTCTCAAATTCTTCAACGACGGAGACCTCATCGAGGGCACCGTCGTGAAGATCGACCGCGACGAGGTGCTCCTCGACGTCGGCTACAAGACCGAGGGTGTCATCCCCTCCCGCGAACTCTCCATCAAGCACGACGTCGACCCGTCTGAGGTCGTCAACGTCGGCGACATGGTGGAAGCCCTCGTTCTCCAGAAGGAGGACAAGGAGGGTCGGCTCATCCTGTCGAAGAAGCGCGCGCAGTACGAGCGCGCGTGGGGCGACGTCGAGAAGATCAAGGACACGGATGGCGTGGTGACCGGCAAGGTCATCGAGGTCGTCAAGGGTGGTCTCATCGTCGACATCGGCCTCCGTGGCTTCCTCCCGGCGTCGCTCATCGAGCTGCGCCGCGTGCGGGACCTCACGCCGTACCTCGACCAGGAGATCGAGGCCAAGATCCTCGAGCTCGACAAGAACCGCAACAACGTCGTGCTGAGCCGCCGCGCGCTGCTCGAGCAGACGCAGTCGGAGTCGCGCTCGACCTTCCTCAACAACCTCCAGAAGGGCCAGGTCCGCAAGGGCGTCGTGTCCTCGATCGTCAACTTCGGCGCGTTCGTCGACCTGGGTGGCGTGGACGGCCTCGTGCACGTCTCCGAGCTCTCGTGGAAGCACATCGAGCACGCGTCCGAGGTCGTCGAGGTCGGCCAGGAGGTCACCGTCGAGATCCTCGAGGTCGAC
>NZ_JBMRCP010000113.1:0-3108 GCF_057350545.1 Pseudolysinimonas sp.
GAACTCGCCGCGGTACTTCGCGCCCGCGACGAGCGCCGCGAGGTCGAGCGACACGAGCTGCTTGTCTTTGAGCGAGTCGGCGACATCGCCCGCGACGATGCGCTGGGCGAGTCCCTCGACGACGGCGGTCTTGCCGACACCGGGTTCGCCGATGAGCACGGGGTTGTTCTTGGTGCGCCGGGTCAGCACCTGGCTGATGCGGCGGATCTCGGCATCCCGACCGATGACCGGGTCGAGCTTGCCGCTCTTCGCGATCTCGGTGAGGTTGATGCCGTACTGCTGGAGGGCGGTCTTCTGCTCCTCCTGCTGCCCCGAGGTCGGGGCGCCCTGCATGTTGGCCACTTGGTCTCTCCTCAGTCCCGTGGACCGAACGGTCGCCAGACGACGACCGACGTCGACTTCTTCACTCTCGTGCCCGACCGGAGGGGCACGACCTCGCCCGCGGAGCCGGCCGCGAACACGCGACGGCCCGGGCGGTTGAGCACTTCCTCGGCGAGCGCCGACTCGAGCTCGCGCACCCGTCCCCTCAGCGCCAGTACCTCGTTCTCGAGTTCGAGGATGCGGCGGATGCCCTCGAGATTGAGTCCCTCCGCCGACAGCCGCGCGATCTCGCGGAGCTGGGCGACATCCCGCATCGAGTACCGGCGGGACTGTCCCGCCGTGCGCCGCGGCGAGACGAGCCCGAGTTTGTCGTATTGACGGAGGGTCTGCGGATGCATCCCGCTGAGCTCGGCCGCGACGGCGATCGCGAACAACGGGGTCTCGATGTCGACGTCGGCCACAGAGCTCACCTCCCCGCGCGCGCTCGGGCGATGAGGTCGTCGCGGGGGTTCTCGGGGGTGAGCTTCGCGTACGCCTCGAGGGCGTCGATCGCGGCCGTCGGGAGGTTGTCGGGCACCGCGATGACCACCTCGGCGAGCAGGTCGCCCGTGCCCTTCGCGGTCGTGACGCCCTTGCCCTTGACGCGCAGGACGCGCCCGTTCGGCGTGCCCGCTGCGATCTTGAGTCGCACGGTCTCGCCCTCTAGGGTCGGCACCTCGATCGTCGCGCCGAGCGCGGCTTCCGGGAAGGTGACGGGCACGTCGACGCGCAGGTTGATGCCGTCGCGCGCGAACACCGGATGGGGTCGCACCGTCACGGTGATGACGAGGTCGCCCGCCTCGCCGCCGTCGGGGCTCGGCTGCCCCTTGCCCTTGAGGCGGATCTTCTGTCCGTCGGAGACGCCGGCCGGCACCTTCACCTTGACCTCGCGGCCGTCGGCCATCCGCAGCGACACCGTGTCGCCGCGGATCGCGGTGAGGAAGTCGAGGGTCGTGTTGGCGGTGATGTCGCCGCCCTTGGTCGGGCCGCCGAAGCCGCCGTAGCCGCCCGACGGCTGGCCGAAGCGGCCGCCGCCGAACAGGTTGCCGAGGATGTCGTCGAAGTCGCTCGCCGACGCCCTCCCCCCGCGACCGAAGCCGCGGAAGATGTCGTCGAAGCCCTCGCTGCCGGTGCCCCCGGAGGTGAAGCGGGCGCCCGAGCCCATCGCGCGGATCTGGTCGTACTCGGCACGGAGCGCCGAGTCGGACAGCACCGAGTACGCCTCGCTGATCTCCTTGAACCGCGACTCGGCGACGGTGTCACCCGGGTTGGAGTCCGGGTGGTGCTGACGCGCGAGCTTGCGGTAGGTCTTCTTCAGGTCGGCCTCGGAGACGTCTTTCGACACTCCGAGGACCGCGTAGAAGTCCTTCTCGAACCAGTCTTGGCTGGCCATGCGACCTCCGGCTTACTCGGGCGAGGAGACGGCCACCTTGGCGGCGCGGATGAGGCGCTCGCCCAGGAGGTAGCCGGTCTCGATGACGTCGGCCACCGTGTCGAACTCGACGTCCGAACTCGGGATGCGCACGATGGCCTCGTGCAGCTTCGGGTCGAAGCGCTCGCCCTTCTCGCCCACCTTCGCCAGTCCATACTTCTCGAATCCCGCACGGATCTTCTGTGCGATGAGTGCAAGCGGGCTGCCCTCGACGAGGTCGCCGTGCGCGTCGGCGCGGTCGAGATCGTCGATCGCCGGCAGGAGCGAGCGGATCACCTCGGCGATCACGATCTCGCGGTTCGCCGCCCGGTCGCGCTCGACCCGGGTGCGGAAGTTCTTCAACTCCGCCTCCGCCCGGGCCGCGCGCTCGCGGTACTCGGCGACGAGGTCGCGCTCCGCCTCGGCGAGCAGCGCGAGGTCGTCGTCGGTGAACTCGACGTCGGCATCCTGCGCCTCGAGCAGTTCGAGGTCGTCGGCGCCGTGCGGGTCCTCCTCGATCAGCGGCTCGCCCGTCTCGGCCGGCTCAGCGGCCTCGTCCTGGAGATCGTCCGCCGCCTCCGCCTCGGCGCCGGCGTCGTCCCGGTCGGAGTCCGCTCGGAAGCCGTCGCCGACGGGTTCGGTGACCCGCTCCTCGCGGTCGCGCTCGCTCTTGCCCTTCTTCGGGGTGTCGTCGTCGTCAGCCATGCCTACTTCTTCGGCTCCTCGGCCTGGGGCTCGTCGTCGACGATCTCGGCGTCGACGATGTCCTCGTCCGACCCCTCGGCCGCCGGCTCATCGGTCGCCGCGTCGGGCTCGGTGGTCGGGGCGTTGTAGATCGCCTCGCCGAGCTTCGTCTGGCTCGCGTTGAGCTTGTCGAACGCGGTCTTCACGGCGTCGTCATCCTCACCCTGCAGCGCGGTCTTGAGCGCGTCGACGTCGCCCTGCACCTCGGACTTCACGTCGTCGGGGAGCTTGTCCTCGTTCTCCTTGATGAGCTTGTCGATCGAGTAGACGAGCTGCTCGGCGGAGTTGCGGGTCTCGGCCGACTCGCGACGCGCCTTGTCCTCGGCGGCGTGCTCCTCGGCCTCGCGCACCATGCGCTCGATGTCCTCCTTGGGCAGCGACGAGCCGCCCGTGATGGTCATCGACTGCTCCTTGCCGGTGCCCTTGTCCTTCGCCGACACGTGGACGATGCCGTTCGCGTCGATGTCGAATGTGACCTCGATCTGAGGGATGCCGCGGGGCGCCGGTGCGATGCCGGTGAGCTCGAACGTGCCGAGCGGCTTGTTGTCGCGCGTGAAGTCGCGCTCGCCCTGGAACACCTGGATGGCGACCGA
>NZ_JBMRCP010000114.1:0-25847 GCF_057350545.1 Pseudolysinimonas sp.
ACCTGGTCGTCGGTCGCGTCGCGGTGCTCGATGCCGAGGTCGTAGTACTCGAGCGTCACGTCGAGGTAGGGGTGGATGAGGCGGTCCTTGATGAACTGCCAGATGATGCGTGTCATCTCGTCGCCGTCGAGTTCGACGACCGTTCCCTCGACCTTGATCTTCGCGACCACTTCATTTCCTCTCGCCGGTGCGCGGCCCCTTGTGGAGGCCGCCGACCAGCCTACCGGTTGGTCGGATTATCTCGACATCGAGATATCTGTGGGGGCTTCCCCCGGCACCCATGGCCCGGGTTAGCCTGGTCGCATGGCCGACCTGCGCATTGAAGAGCTGACCGCCGAGACGATCTCGGCGGCGAACAGCCTGACCCTCAAGCCAGGTCAGGAGGCTTTCCTCGAGCCCGCGACCTACACGAGCGTCGAGGAGCAACTCGATCCGGTGGGTTCGTGGCCGCGCGTCGTGCTCGACGGCGACGAGGTCGTCGGCTACATCATGGGCGCCTTCGACGAAGACGCGCCCGAGGAGTACCTGCGCGCGGCGATCTGGCGCATCAACGTGGCCGCGGAGGCTCAGGGCTCCGGCGTCGGGCGGTTCGCGGTCGAGGCCTTCGCCGACGAGGCTCGCCGTCGCGGCTTCACCCGGGCGACCGTCGTGTGGGCGGGCGGCGAGGAGGGTCCGGGTCCGTTCTTCGAGTCGGTCGGATTCCGAGTCGTCGGCGAGACGCCGTTCGGCGAGAACCTCGGAGCGCTCGACCTCTGAGCGCGTCGGTCGCCGTCGCTAGGGTGGCGCCATGACGCTGCGCCTGGCCGAACTCGACTCCGACACTCTTCTCGCGGCGGTCAGGATGCCGCTCAAGCCGGGGCAGGAACGCTTCGTCGCGCCGGTGGTCAACTCGGTCGCCGAGGCCTACGTCACGCCGACCGCATGGCCGCGGGTCATCCTCGACGGCGACGAGGTGGTCGGCTTCGTGATGGGCAACTTCGACCCCGACAACGAGCTCGAGGCTTTCCGCGCGGGCATCTGGCGGCTCAACGTCTCGGCCGAGGCACAGGGCAAGGGGGTCGGGCGGTTCGCGGTCGACGCGATCGCCGCCGAGGCACGCCGACGCGGCGCCGAGCGCATCACGGTGCTCTGGGAGCCGGGCGACGAGGGCCCGGAGGGCTTCTACCTCTCCGTCGGCTTCGTGCCGACCGGGGAGGAGCTGTTCGGCGAGGTCGTCGGCGCGAAGGCGGTCTGATGGCGCGGCGCCCTCCCGCCGACTTCGTCGAGGCGGTGCTCGACATCGTCACCGCCATCCCACCGGGGTCGGTCATGACCTACGGCGACGTCGCCGCGGTGCTCGGCTCCCGGGCCGCCCGCGCGGTCGGCAACGTGATGGCGCTCTACGGCTCGGATGTGCCGTGGTGGCGCGTCATCCGGTCGTCGGGCCTGCCCCCGATCGCGCACGAAGATCGCGCCCTGGAGCACTATCGAGCCGAGGGAACGCCGCTCGTGACCACCGGAGACGGTTACCGGGTGAACCTCCGGACCGCCCGCTACGACCCCGCGTAGGCAGCCTCGAGGTCGGCGACGATGATCTTGCGCATGCCGAGCATCGCGCGTTGCACGCGGAGCGCCGCCTCCCGGTCGGGACCGAGCTGCAGTCGCTCGAGCGCCTCGGGAACGATCTGCCACGAGACGCCCCAGGGGTCTTTCAGCCACCCGCACTGCGACTCCTGCCCGCCGCCGGCGATGAGCCCGTCCCAGTAGCGGTCGACCTCGGCCTGATCGGCGCAGCGCACGTAGAACGAGAAGGCCTCGGTCTGCGGGAAGTGCGGGCCCGCGTTCATCCCCATGACGCGCTGACCGAGCACCGAGAACTCGACGACGAGGGTCGAGTCGTTCGCATCCCCGGTCTCGCCTCCCGCGTAGTCGTCGTGTGCGTGCACCTCCACATCGCCGAACACCTCGCGGTAGCGCGCGATGGCGTCGTCGAGGCCGGTGTCGAACCACAGGAACGGGGTGATCGTCGTCATGAGGGAAGTCTGCGCACGACCCCCGACGCACGTCCACGGCTAGACGAGGGAGTCTCTCCACGCCGCGTGCAGCTTCGAGAAGCGGCCGGTCCCCGCGATGAGGTCGGCAGGCACGCCGTCCTCGACGATCCTGCCGTGCTCCATCACGAGCACGCGGTCGGCGATCGACACCGTCGAGAGCCGGTGCGCGATGATGATCGCCGTGCGGTCGGCCAGCAGCGTCGTGAGCCCTTCCTGCACGAGGCGTTCGCTCGGGATGTCGAGGGATGCCGTGGCTTCGTCGAGGATGAGCACGGCCGGGTCGGCGAGGAACGCGCGCGCGAACGAGATGAGCTGCCGCTGCCCGGCCGACACCCGCCCGCCGCGCTTGTTGACGTCGGACTCGTACCCGTCGGGCAGCGCGGTGATGAAGTCGTGCGCCCCCACCGCCTGCGCCGCGGCGACGATCTCGTCGGGCGTGGCATCCGGCTTGCCGAGGGCGATGTTCTCGGCGACCGAGCCGCTGAACAGGTAGGCCTCCTGCGTGACCATGACGATCGCCCGGCGCAGATCTTTCGGATGCAGGCGGCGCAGGTCGACGCCGTCGAGCTCGACCGCTCCCGCCGACGGGTCGTAGAACCGGGCGACGAGCTTCGCGAGCGTCGACTTGCCCGCGCCGGTCGATCCGACGAGCGCGATCGTCTGCCCTGCAGGGATGTCGAGCGAGAAGTCGGGCAGCACGACCCGATCCTCCTTGTACGCGAACCGCACGTCGCGGAAGGCGAGCGCGCCCCGGGCCTGCCACAGGTCGACGGGATCGGTCGGGTCGGGAACGCTCGGCTCCTCCTCGAGCACGCCCGAGATCTTCTCGAGCGCCGCCGCGGCCGATTGGTAGGAGTTGTAGAACATCGCCATCTCTTCGATCGGGTCGAAGAACCGGCGTGTGTAGAGCAGCACGGCGAGCAGCGCACCGAGCTCGAGGTCGCCTCCGAGCACCCGGAAGCCACCGACGAGCAGCACGACCGCGACGGCGGTGTTGCCGATGAGCACGAGCCCGGGGTCGTAGATGCCGAAGAGCTTGATGACGTTGGCGTTCGCGACGCGGTAGTCCTCGACCAGGCCGCCGAACTCCGCGTCGTTGCGCTTCTCGGTGCGGAAGGCCTTGACCGCCCGGATGCCCGTCATCGTCTCGACGAACTTCACGATCACGCGCGCCGAGACGGTGCGCGTGAGGCGGAATCCGCGCTGCGACCGCTTCTGGAACCAGCGGGTCAGCAGGCCGAGGGGCACGAGCGCTCCCGCGATGACGAGGCCGCTCACGGGGTCGAAGATGACGAGGGCGACGCCGACGAAGGACATGTAGAGCACGCCCCGCACGAGTCCGTTGAGGCCCGAGTCGAGCAGCTCGCGGATCGCCTCGAGATCGCTCGTCTGGCGCGCGATGATGCGCCCCGACGTGTAGCTCTCGTGGAACTCGAGACTCAGCCGCTGGGCGTGCAGGAACACCCGCCGGCGGAGGTCGAACAGGATGGCCTGGCTGACGCGCGCCGACAGCATCGTGTACCACGCGATGAGCACCGCCCCGAGGATGCCGGCCGCGAGGTAGGCGCCGACGATGAGCCCGAGCGGCAGGAAGTCGCTCTCGAGCGCGGCGGGCAGCCCGCGGTCGATGCCGAGCGCGATGAGGGCGGGACCGGCGACCTGGGCCGCCGTGCTGACGACGACGACTCCCAGCGTGAGCACGACGCGGGCGCGCACGGGCCGCACGAGCGACCCGAGCAGTCGCAGCGAGCGCTGTCGGATGAGCCGCGACTCCTCCCGCGAGTAGTCGTCCCGCTCCTCGCCTTCGACTCCGGCGACGCTCACTTCTCCACCTCCCGGGTGTTGTCGGCCTCGAGCGACGAGATCACGTGCCGGTAGTGCGTGTTGGTCGCAAGCAGCTGCGAGTGGGTGCCGACCGCGGTGACCCGGCCGTCCTGCAGCAGCGCGACGCGGTCGGCGAGCTGCACGGTCGACGGACGGTGCGCGACGACGAGCGCCGTCGTCGTGGCGAGCACCCGGCGCAGCGCCGCCTCGACACGTGCCTCGGTGTCGACGTCGAGCGCCGAGAGGGGATCGTCGAGCACGAGCACAGCGGGCTTCGCGGCGACGGCCCGCGCGAGCGCGAGGCGCTGCCGCTGACCGCCGGAGAGCGAGAGCCCCTCCTCGCCGACCGTCGTCTCGACGCCGTCAGGCAGCTCGGCGACGAACTCCGCCTGGGCGATGTCGAGCGCCTCGTCGAGCGCCGCCTGCGCCGCCTCGGGGTCGTCGGCGAGGTCGGGTCGCCCGAGCAGCACGTTGTCGCGCACCGAGGCCGAGAACAGCGTCGCGTCTTCGAACGCCATCGCGACGCGCGCCCGCAGCTCGTCGCGCGTCAGGTCGCGGATGTCGACCCCGTCGAGCGTGATCGCCCCGCCCGTGACGTCGTAGAGCCGCGTCGTGAGCGCGGTGAGCGTCGTCTTGCCCGACCCGGTCAGGCCGACGAGCGCCATCGTCTCACCGGGCTCGAGCACGAGGTCGACGCCGTCGACGAGGTCGCGAGCACCCTCGGGCGCATCCTGATACCGGAAGTGCACGTTCTCGAACGCGAGGCGTCCGCGAGGCTCCGCGATCGACACGGGTGCCGCGGGGTCGGTGATGGGGTTGGGCTCGTCGAGCACCTCGAAGAGACGGTCGACCGCGGTGCGCGTGTCGAACGTCATCGAGAGCAGGAAGCCGATCGACTCGATCGGGAAGCGCAGCACGGTCGCGGTCGCGAAGAAGGCGAGCAGCTCGCCGCCGGTCATCTCGCCCTGCGACACGAGCCAGACGCCGCCACCGAGGCAGAGCGCGAAGGCGACGTCGGGCACGAGCAGCAGCCACAGCCAGATGCCGGCGATCGCCCGTGCCTTGTCGAGCTCGGTGCCGCGCAGCTGATCGGCCTGACGGGTGAACTTCTCGAGCGAGTGCTTGCCGCGGCCGAACGCCTTGAGCACACGGATGCCGTGCACGCTCTCCTCGACGGCGGTCGCGAGGTCGCCCTGCTGGTCTTGCGAGCGACGCGCGACGACCGAGTACTTCTGCTCGAACACGTAGCCGTAGATCCACAGCGGGATCGAGCAGACGAGGAAGACGAGGGCGAGGATCCAGTTCCAGAAGAACAGCACCACGGCGCCGACGATGATCGTGATGAGGTTCACGACGAGCAGCACGAGGCCGAACGAGAGCCAGCGGCGGATGAGCCCGAGGTCGCTCATCGCGCGCGAGAGCAGCTGCCCGCTCTGCCACCGGTCGTGGAAGGAGACGGGAAGGTCTTGCAGCCGCGTGTACAGCGTGCGGCGCAGCGCGGCCTCGACGTGCGTGCCCGGTGTCAGCACGAACCAGCGCCGCGCCATGATGAACGCCGCCTCGAGCACGCCGAGCACGAGCACGAGCGTCGCCGCGGGCCAGATCGCCGAGGCGTCGCCGGTCGACAGGGCGCCGTCGACGAGCACCTGGAGCACGAGCGGGATGCCGAGGGCGACGAGGCCCGCGAGCAGCGCGGCGACCGCACCGAGCACGATGCGGGGCAGCGCGGGGCGCACGAACGGGAGCAGGCGCAGCAGGATGCGCGCGGTCCCGGCGCGGCGGGCAGGGGTGGCGGTGGTGTCAGGCATGAGGAAGAGGTGCCGCCCCGGGGTCCGCCGGGGCAGCCTTTCAGCTTAGACCCGAAATGCGCTCAGGTGAGCAGATGAGTCCGAACGCCACGCGCCGTCGCGACCCGGGCGAGCACGGTATCGGTCGTCACGAGATCGGCTCGCTCCCGTTCGCACGCGTAGAGGACGAGCGAGTCGGGCATACGGAGACGCGTCTCCGATCGGATTCGCGCGATCGGGCCGGCCGCGGTGCCCGCCACGTCGAGGGGTTCGATCCCGAGGAGCTCGTAATCGTGCAGCACCTCCCCGAGCACGCCTTCGGACGCCGCATGCACCAGGCTCTCGGCGATCGTGACCCCGCTCGCAACGAGACGACCATCGGCATTCGCCTCGAGGAAGCGCGCCACGGCCGCGTGGTGGGCATCGCGGGGGTCGTTGAGCGCGATGAGCACACCGGCGTCGAGCACGATCACGCGGGCCAGTCCCGGCGGAGATCGTCGAGATAGTCGGGTGGATAGCTGAGGCCCCGGGCCTCGATCCGTGTCATCGCGGTGCGCATCGCCTCTCGTCGCTCTGCGCCGTCGTACCGCTCCGCCGCGTCGTCGACCAATCGACGGAAGAGCGCGTTGCGGTCGCCCGCGAGCTCGGGATGGCGAAGCGCGACCCCGTCGAGGGCGCGCTTCAGGGCGGCCGTCTCGGTGACCGTGTAGCGCGGGCGAGTGGTGGGCACCCGCCGAGTGTAACACCGACTAAGAAAGTGCGACACCTGCCGTCGGTGCGCAGGCCTGACGCGCAGCCGACTCAGTGGAAGAAGTGGCGCTCGCCCGTGAAATACATCGTGATGCCCGCACGCTCGACGGCGGCGATCGTCTCGGCGTCACGCACCGAGCCACCGGGCTGCACGATCGCGCGCACCCCCGCGTCGATCAGCAGCTGCGGCCCGTCTTCGAACGGGAAGAAGGCATCGGATGCCGCCACGCTTCCGCGCGCACGGTCGCCCGCGCGCTCGATGGCGAGCTTGCACGAGTCGACGCGGTTCACCTGACCCATGCCGACGCCGACCGAGGCGCCGCCCGAGGCGAGCAGGATCGCGTTCGACTTCACGGCGCGGCAGGCACGCCAGGCGAACTCGAGGTCGGCCAGGGTCGCCTCGTCGGCGGCGGGACCGGCGGCGAGCTTCCACTGCAGTGCGGGGGCGAACTGGCGGTCGACGGTCTGCACGAGCAGGCCGCCGGAGATGCGGCGGAACTCGGTGCCGCCATCGCCGTAGTCCGCGGGCAGCTCGAGCAGGCGCAGGTTGGTCTTGCCGGACAGCACCTCGAGGGCGCCGGGCTCGAACCCGGGCGCGATGATCACCTCGGTGAAGATCGGCGCGATCGACGCCGCCGCCTCCCGCGTGATCGGCCGGTTGGAGGCGATCACACCGCCGAACGCCGACACCGGGTCGCACGCGTGCGCGAGGGCGTGCGCCTCGGCGATCGTGGACGCCGTGGCGATGCCGCACGGGTTGGCGTGCTTGATGATCGCGACCGTCGGAGTGTCGTGGTCGAACGCGGCGCGCACGGCGGCATCCCCATCGACGTAGTTGTTGAACGACATCTCCTTGCCCTGCAGCTGCCGGGCTTGGGCGATGCCGGCGCCGTTCGGCGACGTGTAGAGCGCCGCGCGCTGATGCGAGTTCTCGCCGTAGCGCAGCACGTCGGCGCGCTCCCACGAGGCGCCCATCCAGCCCGGGAAACCCGATCCCTCGTCGTCGGGCGCA
Organism: Pseudolysinimonas sp.; assembly: GCF_057350545.1. Classification (NCBI taxonomy): domain Bacteria; kingdom Bacillati; phylum Actinomycetota; class Actinomycetes; order Micrococcales; family Microbacteriaceae; genus Pseudolysinimonas; species Pseudolysinimonas sp. The sequence goes on from NZ_JBMRCP010000114.1 coordinate 7,407, forward strand.
TGCACCGCGCCGAGCCACGACGCGACGCCGATGTCGTAGGTGGCGGTGTGCCGGAAGGCCTCGCGGGCGAGCTCCCGCCGCTGGAGAAGCGTCGTGCCGCCCGCGGCGAGGGCATCCACGATGTCGCCGTAGCGGTCGGGGTTCACGACGACGGCGACGTTCGCGTGGTTCTTCGCCGACGCGCGCACCATCGCGGGGCCGCCGATGTCGATCTGCTCGACGATCTGGTCCGGCTCCGCGCCGCTGGCCACCGTCGCGGCGAACGGGTAGAGGTTCACGACGGCGAGCTCGAACGGCGCGATGTCGAACTGCTGCAGCTCCGCCTCGTGCGACTCGAGGCGCAGGTCGGCGAGCAGCCCCGAGTGCACCTTGGGGTGCAGGGTGCGCACGCGCCCGTCGAGGTGCTCCGGGAAGCCCGTGAGGTCGCCGATCTGGGTGACCGGGATGCCGGCCTCGGCGATCGCCTTCGAGGTGCCCCCGGTGGAGACGATCTCGACACCCGCGTCGGCGAGCGCCCGGGCGAGGTCGACGAGCCCCGTCTTGTCGCTCACGGCGACGATCGCGCGGCGGATGGGGACGACATCCCGCTCGCGGTAGAGGGACGAGTCGATGGTGGCGCCGCTCACGTGAGGCCCTTCAAGTCGATGCGGGAGTTGGCGATGTCGAGCACGACCTGCACGAGCAGTTCGCGTTCGACGAGCTTGATGCGGTCGTGGAGGCGCGCCTCGGTGTCGTCGGGCAGCACGGGCACGCGCTCCTGGGCGACGATCGGGCCGGTGTCGACACCCGCATCCACGACGATGACCGACGCGCCGGTCTGGGTCACGCCCGCCGCGAGGGCATCCCGCACGCCGTGCGCGCCCGGGAACTCGGGCAGGTACGCGGGGTGCGTGTTGAGCAGGTTCGGGCTGAGCGCCTCGACGAACGCCGGCGGCAGCAGCCGCATGAAGCCGGAGAGGATGACGAGGTCGGCCTCCCACTGGCGCACCTGGTCGAGCAACTCCTCGCCCCACGCCTCGCGGCTGTCGAACGCGCCGAACGGCACGACGAAGGTCGGGATGCCGTACTCCTCGCCGTGCGCGAGGCCGTCGGCCGGCAGGTCGGCGCCGATCGCGACGACGCGGGCCGGGAACTCGGCGTCTTCGCTCGCCTCGAGGAGGGCGCGGAGGTTGCTCCCGCCCCCGGAGATGAGGACGACGAGCCGGAGCACCCGCCCAGCCTATCGGCGGCTCGATGGGGCATCCGCCCATGCTCCCGCCCCGCGGAACTGCCTAGGGTGGGGCGCATGCCGTACATCGACGTCGCGGGCGAGTCCACGTACTACGAGACCTGGGGATCGGGCGTGCCGCTCGTGCTGCTACACGGCGGCTATTGCTCGCTCGAGGTCATGCGCGAGCTCGCGGAACTGCTGGCCGAGCGTTTCGAGGTGCACGCGCCCGAGCGCGCGGGACACGGCCGCACCGCCGACCGCGACGGTGCGTACTCCTACGCCCGGATGGCCGCGGACACCGTCGCCTACCTCGACGCCGCCGGGATCGACCGTGCGCACGTCGTCGGGTTCAGCGACGGGGGGATCACGAGCATCCTGCTCGCGCGCGATCACGCGGACCGGGTGCTGTCGATCGTGCCGATCAGCGGCAACCTGTCGACCGATGCCTACGTCGCCGACGACTACCCGCATCCGACGATCACCGAGGAAGCGCACGCCGCCGTCGGCGCCGAGTACGCCGAACTCTCCCCCGACGGCCCGGAGCACGCCGAGGTCGTGCTCGAGAAGCTCGGCGCGCTGTGGGCGATCGAGCCCGACATCCCCGTCGAGTCGCTCGCGGTCGTCACGGCGCCGACGCTCGTGCTTGCCGGCGAGCACGACGCCATCCGTCGAGACCACACCGAGGCCGTCGCGGCCGCCATCCCGGGCGCGCGAGCCGAGATCGTCGACGGCACGACGCACATGCTCGTGCGCGAGAAGCCGGCCGAGATCGCGGCGCGCATCCTCGCCTTCCTCGGCTGACGCCCGGTTAGTCCTCGCGGCCGCGCCGGGATGCCGCCGCGAGACCGATCCCGACCGCGACGGCGAATTCGAGGGCGGCGAAGAGCCCGACGGCGAGCGGATCGGGTCCGACCTGCGCGAGCCGCCCCGGACCCGCCGCTCCGCCCGACGCGGCGGCGAGGAACCCGGTGAGCAGTCCACCGACGACGCCCGCGCCGAGCGCGACGCCGAGCACCTCGGGCAGCCGCAGCCGGCCGAGCTCGCGCGTCAGGGCCGGACGCACCGCGACGCCCGCGACGAATCCCGCGATCACCGGCACGAGCAAGCCCGCGAAGCCGAAGATCGTGTCGCTCGTCGGCACGGCGCCGAGAACGGGCAGCGCCGGCAGCGGCCCGAGCGCGGTGCCGACGGGCGACACGAACGAGCCGGCGCCGATCGCGAAGCCCGGTCCGACGAGCCACGACACGGCCCAGAGCACGAGATTCGGCGTGATCGCGAGCTGACCAGCGGTCACGGCGATGCCGCCGACGACCTCGGTGTGCAGCGACTCGTACAGGCCGATCATGTCGGAGAAGCGCAGGAAGAACATCGCCGTGACGAGCACCGCGGCGACAGCGGTCGTGAGTGCCACGGCGCCGATGCCCGCCCGCAAGGCCGCGGCGGCACCCGCCCTCAGTTCGGGCGACCGCTCATCGATCCAGTCGCGCAGCCGGTTGCCGGGACTGCCCGCCTGGGGGGCGCGTCCGGCACGCAGCATCCCGATCAGGATGCCGGCGCCGAACACCGCCGCCGGGAGGATGAGCCCCTGCCAGAGCGACGGACGTGCCGAGTCGTGGAGCGCCGTCCAGGTGACGCCGAGCGAGAGCGCCGCGAAGACCGCGACGGCACCGCCGCCGCCGATCAGCCGGTGACCGGTCTCGGCGATGCGACCACCGGCGCGGACGCCGAGCAGCAGCGTGAGAAGCGCGAAGCCGAGGAGCGCGATCGTGACCTTCACCGGGTCGCCCGCCGCCGGGAAGCCGAGCGCCGTCGCGAGCAGCGGGTCGAGCGTGAAGGTGACGTCGACGCCGTGGCCGAGCAGCCAGATGTCGACCGAGCCCCGCCAGAAGACGAGCCAGTCGACGCCGAAGCCGAAGTGCGCGGCCCAGACGATCGTGAGCGGCACGAGCGGGATGGCGACCCCGATCGCGACCACGAGGAGGGCCTCGAGGCTCGCGAAGAGCAGGGTCAGGCGCCGGGTCACGGCCCGACCCTATCCCGCACCCGTCAGCAGTTCGGGTCGGCGCTCGGCACCTCTCCGCGAAGGAAGTACGCGTCGACCAGATCGTCGATGCAGGGCACCCCGCTCGAGTAGATCGTGTGACCCTCGCCGTTGTAGGTGACGAGCACGCCGCTCGAGAGCTGCCCCGCGAGCGACACCGCCTGCGCGTACGGCGTCGCCGGGTCGTTGGTCGTGCCGATCACGATGATCGGCGGCGCACCCTCCGCGGTGTACGACGTCGGCATCTCAGCCGGCTCGAAGGGCCAGTTCGAGCACGTCACATCGAGTGCCGCGTAGTCGTCGAGCGCGGTCGCGAAGCCGAGGTACGGTGCACGCTGGTCGATCACGGCGAGTCCCTCGAGCGGCGTCACGCCGTCGGTTCCGAGGGTTCCTTCGTTGCAGGTGACGGCGGTGTAGATGTCGTAGCCGTTGCCGTCGTAGCTCCCCGGCCCGACCCGGCTGTTGTAGTCGTCGGCGCTCTGGAAGGTGAGCTCGGCGTCCCCCGCCTCGAGGTCGGCGAGCATCTGCACGAGGCGCGACCAGAGGCTCTGCGAGTAGAGGTTCTGGATGAGGCCGGTGCCCGCGGTGGCGACGTCGAGCGTGCGGCCGTCGGACGAGGTCATCCCCTGCCCGTCGACGGAGCGGAGCAGGTCTTCGGTCTGCTGCAGAGCGGCCTCCACCGAGCCCGAGAACGGGCAGTTCGACTGGCCGAAGCAGTACTCGAGGAATGCGCGGTAGGCGCTCTCGAAGCCCGCCATCTGCGTCGCGAGCGCGTCGAGGTCGCCGACGAGCGGGTCGACGGCCCCGTCGAGCACGAGACGGCCGACCTTGTCGGGGAAGAGCTCCGCGTACACGGCGCCGAGGTAGGTGCCGTACGAGTAGCCGAGGTAGGTGAGCTTCTCGTCGCCGAGCACGGCGCGGATGACATCCATATCTCGCGCGACGCTCATCGCGTCGAGGTTGCCGAGCAGGTCGCCGGTGCCCGCGACGCACGCGTCGACCCAGTCGGTCTGCCGCACGGTGAGCTCGTCGATCCAGCCCTGCGAGCCGTACGGCTCGTCGAAGGTGCCGTAGAGCAGCTCGTCTTTGTCGTCGCCGTCGGTGTAGCACTCGATGCCCGTCGAGAGGCCCACACCGCGGGGGTCGAAGCCGATGATGTCGAAGCCCGCCGCCACGTCGGAGGTCACCGCGCCGCCGTAGTAGCGCACGAAGTCGTAGCCCGACCCGCCCGGTCCGCCGGGGTTCATGAGCAGCGATCCCTGCGCCGTGCCGCGTGCCCGCTGCCGCGCGACGGCGACCTCGATCGTCTCGCCGGTCGGCGCGTCCCAGTCGAGCGGCACCGTGATGGTCGTCTCATCGATGCCGCCGCCCAGGTTCGACCAGGTGAGCTCCTGGTCGTAGTACACCTCGAGGTCGGGATCGACCGTCTCGCCCGTGCTCGTGTTCACGGTGTTCGATCCCCCGCTCCCGTTGAGGAACGGCAGCGGCAGGCAGCCGGAGAGCACGAGCGCCGTCGCCGTGAACACGGCGGCGGCAGGAAGGATGCGGCGACGTACGGACATGGAACCCCCTGAGTTCGGCGCCGCCAGCCTAGCGACTGCTGTCCGGAGGAACGCCTCTCAGGGCCGGTGCTGCGCCCGCACCGACTGGTCGTGCAGAGGCGTCGTCACCCAGTCGACGGTGACGGAGTCGTCCGAGGCGTCGCCGCGCACCCGCAGCGTGTGCGGCGTCTCGAGCAGGAGTACCTCGACCGTGAATCCTCCGTCGGCGTCGCACCCGCCGCTCGCGGCGAGCGGAAGGCCGTCGACCTCCTGCACGAGCCAGCGTCCGTCGCCCACCCGCAGCGCGAGCTCGCCGTCCCCGTCGACGAGCACGAGGTGTCCTTCGTCGGGGTCGTCGAACGACGCGCGGACGGCGCTGACCCCGCCCGCAGCGCGCGACACGTCGACTCGACGGTCCTGCCAGGTGGCCGTCGCAGCCGGCGCGGAGCCGAGCGCGGGGAACGCGAGGGCGCCGAGACGCGCCGCGAGCGCTTCCTCGTCGCCGACGCTGCTCGGGCGATCGAGCGCCGGCAGCACCGTCGCCCAGAGCGCGTCGAGCACCCGCTGCATGTCGGGGGTCTCCGAGGTGATCGCGACGACGAGCTCGTGCTCCGGAACCACCACGCAGTACTGCCCGAACGCGCCGTCACCGCGGTAGCCGTGCCGCGCCATCCAGAACTGGTAACCGTAGCCCTGCTCCCAGTCCGGCCCGCCGACGATCGGGGTGGCGACGTGCCTCCGGGTCGCGACGTCGACCCACTCCTCGTCGAGGATGCGGCGCTCGCCCCACATCCCGCGACGGCGGTAGAGCTCGCCGAGCCGGGCGACCGCCTCGGTCGTGGCGTGCAGGCCGCTGAAGCCGAGTGCCTGGCCGGCCGGGGCTTCGATCCATCCGGTGTCGGTGATGCCGAGAGGTTCGAGCAGACGCGGCCGCAGGTAGTCGAGGAGGCCGTGGCCCGTCACGCGCTGCAGGATGGCCGCGAGCGTGTAGGTGCACGGCTGGTTGTAGGCGAACAGGGTGCCCCGGTCGGCGTCCGGGGGCAGCAGCAGGAATCCCCGCACGAGGTTCTCGGGGTCGAGGGCGTGGGCCGCCTCGATGGTGTCGTTCGCGTGTCCGCTCGCCATCGCGGCGAGATCGCGCACGCGCATCGCGCGGATGCGCGGGTCGACGATGTCGGTGTCGAGCTCCGGGAAGTACGACAGCACGGTCGCATCGAGATCGATCAGCCCCTCCTGGCGAGCGAGGCCGACGGCGGTGCTCGTGAAGCTCTTGCTGAGCGAGTAGAGCAGCTGCACGCGATCCCGAGAGTAGGGCGCCCACCATCCTTCGGCGGCGACGATGCCCCGCCGCAGCAGCACGAGCCCGTGCGGTCGGATGCCGGGATCGGCCTCGAGGGCGTCCAGGAAGGCCGAGATGCCGCGGGCGTCGACTCCCGCGGCACTCGGCGTGCCTCGCGTGAAGACCTCGGTGGTCACCGCTGTCTCCGTCCGGCGCTCAGAGGGTCAGAGCGCTTCGATGATCTCGCGCATGAGCGCGGCGGTCTCCGACGGCGTCTTGCCGACCTTGACCCCGGCGGCCTCGAGGGCCTCCTTCTTCGCCTGCGCCGTGCCGGCCGAGCCGGACACGATCGCGCCCGCGTGACCCATCGTCTTGCCTTCGGGGGCGGTGAAGCCCGCGACGTAGCCGACGACCGGCTTGGTGACGTTCGCCTTGATGAAGTCGGCCGCGCGTTCCTCGGCGTCGCCGCCGATCTCGCCGATCATGACGATCGCCTTCGTCTCGGGGTCGGCCTCGAACGCCGCGAGGGCGTCGATGTGGGTGGTGCCCACGATCGGGTCGCCGCCGATGCCGATCGCGGTCGAGAAGCCGAGGTCGCGCAGCTCGTACATCATCTGGTACGTCAGGGTGCCCGACTTCGAGACGAGGCCGATCGGACCCTTCTGGGTGATGTTGTTCGGCGTGATGCCGACGAGCGACTCACCCGGCGTGATGATGCCGGGGCAGTTCGGGCCGATGATGCGGGTCTTGTTGCCCTTGCTCTTCGCGTAGGCCCACGCCTCGGCGGAGTCCTGCACGGGGATGCCCTCGGTGATGACGACGAGCAGCCCGATCTCGGCATCGATGGCCTCGATCATCGCGTCCTTCGCGAAGGCCGGGGGCACGAACGCGATCGACACGTCGGCGCCCGTCTTCTCGATGGCTTCGGCGACGGTGCCGAACACGGGCAGCTCCACGCCGCCGTCATGCGAGACCGTCGTGCCGGCCTTGCGCGCGTTGACGCCGCCGACGACCTGGGTGCCCGCCTTCAGCATGAGCGCGGTGTGCTTGGTGCCCTCGCCGCCCGTGATGCCCTGGACGATGACCTTGGAGTCCTTGGTGAGGAAGATCGACATTTTCTTCGCGGTCCTTACTTCGCAGCCAGCGCAGCGGCCGAGTCGGCGCCGTCGTCCATGCCCTGGGCGATGGTGACGAGCGGGTGGTTGGCGGCGGCGAGGATGGCGCGGCCCTCCTCGACCTGGTTGCCGTCGAGTCGCACGACGAGCGGCTTGGTCGCGGTGTCGCCGAGGATCTCGAGCGCCTTGACGATGCCCTCCGCGACGGCGACGCACGAGGTGATGCCGCCGAAGACGTTGACGAACACGCTCTTGACCTGCGCGTCGCCGAGGATGACGTCGAGGCCCGCGGCCATCGTCGTCGCCGAGGCGCCGCCGCCGATGTCGAGGAAGTTGGCGGGCTTCTGGCCGCCGTGCTTCTCGCCGGCGTAGGCGACGACATCGAGGGTGCTCATGACGAGTCCCGCGCCGTTGCCGATGATGCCGACGGTGCCGTCGAGCTTCACGTAGTTGAGGTCGTGGGCCTTCGCCTTCGCCTCGAGCGGGTCCGCGGCATCCTCGTCGACGAGGGCCTCGTGCTCGGGGTGACGGAAGCCGGCGTTCTCGTCGAGCGTCACCTTGCCGTCGAGGGCGACGATCTCGCCCGCGCCGGTGAGCACGAGCGGGTTGACCTCGACGAGGGTCGCGTCTTCGGCGTCGTACACGCCGTAGAGCTTCACGATCACGGGCGCGACCTTGTCGACGATCTCGGCGGGGAAGCTCGCGGCCCTCGCGATCTCGGTGGCCTTCGCGAGGTCGATGCCGACCATCGGGTCGATCTCGACGCGCGCGAGCGCCTCCGGCCGTTCTTCGGCGAGAACCTCGATCTCGACGCCGCCCTCGTAGGAGGCGAGCGAGAGGTAGGACCGGTTGGCGCGGTCGAGCAGCACGGAGAAGTAGTACTCCTCCTTGATGTCGGCGCCCGCGGCGACCATGACCTTCTTGACGATGTGGCCCTTGATGTCGAGGCCGAGGATCGCCTTGGCAGCCTCTTCGGCATCCGCGGGGGTCTTGGCGACCTTGACGCCGCCCGCCTTTCCGCGACCGCCGGTCTTCACCTGCGCCTTGACGACGGTGACGCCGCCGAGCTTCTCGGCCGCCGCGCGCACCTCCGCGGGCGTCTCGGCGACGATGCCGGCGAGCACGGGCACGCCGTGCTTCTCGAACACTTCACGGGCCTGGTACTCGTACAGATCCACGCTGGACGTCTTCTTCCGTTTCGGGGAGTGGTTGGTCGGTGGCGTGACCGGAGCTCGATCGAGTTGTCTCGACGTCGAGATAGTTCTCTCAGCCCCGGAAATCCTACCCCTGCGAACATGGAGCCATGACCGAGCGCAGCGAGGGCTACCGGCGCTTCGCCGCGGATTCATCGCTCGTTCTCGGCGGCCTCGCGGCGATCCTGTGGCAACTCGGCGATCCCGTCGTGGCACGCGGGGTCGCGCAGAGCAGTTCGTTCGCGCGTGACCCCCTCGGCCGGTTACGCCGCACCCTCGGCTATGTGTATGCGGTGGAGCTCGGCGATCCTGCTCAGAACGCACGGGCCGCACGCCGCGTCGATGCGGCGCACACCCGCGTCGTCGGCGCGCGCGACGTCGCCCCGCAGCTCTGGGTCGCCGCCACCCTGTCGCACACCGCCGTGCAGGTGCACGAACTGATCCGGGGTCCGCTGGAGGCCGACCTCGCCGACGAGCTCCACGCGGCCGGGGCGGAGCTCGGGATGGCGCTGCAGCTTCCGGCGGACGCCTGGCCCGCCGACCGCGCGGCCTTCGATCTCTACTGGGAGGCCACCGTCGCGGAGTTGTCGGTCACGCCCGCAGCCCGCGAGGTCGCGCGGGAGCTGCTCGCGGCGCGCGCGGCGCCGTGGTGGCTCCGCCTCGCGATGCCCGCCGCGCGCGAGTTCACCGCGCTCCTGCTGCCGCCCGCCCTGCGCGAGGCGTACGGCATCCCGTGGCACCCCCGCCGTGCGCGGGCGGTGCTGGCGTTCGTGCGCGTGCTCGCCCGCATCACGCCTCGCCGCATCCGCGAGCTGCCCGCGCGACGCCTGCTCGCCGCGGTGTGAGCGTCGCGGGCCCGAGCCGTCAGGCGTGCTCGGTGACGTTCGCGAGGATCCCCGCCGCCCGCACGTGCGCGTCGATCGCGCGCGCGGCCTCGTGGAAGATGTCCGTCGTCTTCGAGTGGCCGATCGCGCCACCCTTGAGCGCGCCGAGCGACCCGACGCGCGTGAACCGCGCGGTCGTGCCGGCCTCGCCGTCGAAGAACTGCAGCGAGAACTTCGCGTGGAAGTCCTTTCCCGCGAACGCCCCGAGCCAGAAGGTCTTCGTGCCGCTGCCGCGCTCGACGGCGAAGGTGCCGTCCTGGAGCGCGGAGAGCCGGTAGCCCGCGGCGGCGAGCGCGTCGAACACCGCCTGGTGCGTGGTCGCCGGGACGCCGGTCAGAGCGAAGTCGTAGGTGCTGGCCATGCCGTCACCCTAGCCAGGTGCCTAGGCTCGCAGCATGGACACACGCACCCTCGGACGCACCGGCCGCACGGTCTCGGTCATCGGTCTCGGCACCTGGCAGCTCGGCGCCGACTGGGGCGCGGTGAGCGACGACGACGCTCGCGCCGTGCTCGACGCGTCCTACGACGCCGGTGTGACGATGTTCGACACGGCGGACGTCTACGGCGACGGCCGCAGTGAGCAACGCATCGCCGCCTGGCGCAAGGATCGCGGGCTCGGCGACGAGATCTTCGTCGCCACCAAGATGGGGCGTCGGCTCGACCAGACCGTCGAGAACTACTCCCCCGCGCACTTCCGCGAGTGGACCGACCGCTCGCGCCGCGACCTCGGCGTCGAGCGACTCGACCTCGTGCAACTGCACTGCCCACCCGACGGCGTGTACGCCTCCGATGCGGTCTTCGACGCCCTCGACGCGCTCGTCGACGAGGGCGTGATGGCCGCCTACGGGGTGAGCGTCGAGACGACCGACCAGGCGCTCGCGGCGATCTCCCGGCCGCACGTCGCGACCGTGCAGATCATCCTCAACGCGTTCCGGCTGAAGCCGCTCGACGCCGTGCTGCCCGCGGCGCAGGAGGCGGGCGTCGGCATCATCGCGCGCGTGCCGCTCGCGTCGGGTCTGCTCTCGGGCCGGTACGACCACGACACGTCGTTCGCGGCCGACGACCACCGCACCTACAACCGCGGCGGCGAGGCGTTCGACGTGGGCGAGACCTTCTCGGGCGTCGACTTCGACGAGGGGGTCGAGGCGGCGCGCGAGTTCTCGACGCTTGCCCGGGCCCACGGCCTCGAGCCGGCGGCGGCGGCGCTCGCCTGGCTCGCGCAACTGCCCGGCGTCTCGACCGTCATCCCGGGCGCCCGCAGCGTCGAGCAGGCGCGGGGCAACGCGAACGCGGGATCGGTGCCCGCCCTCGGCCCCGAGTTCACCGCCGCGGTGCGCGAGCTCTACGACCGTCGGCTGCGCGCCGCCATCCACGACCGCTGGTGAACCGCGGGCGCTCGACAGACGCGAGCGGGGCCGCTGTCAGCGGCTGCGCTGCTGCCGACGGACGAGGATCCCGGTGATGATGAGGCCCGAGCCGAAGACGACCGAGAGGATCGGGCCGAGGGCGTCGAGGCCGATCCCGGCCGCCGCGGCGAGCAGCACGACGGCCGCGGCGATCGTCGTGACGATGAACGCGACACCGGCTCGATCGGAGAATTCCTTCGCTCGGTACAGCACGAGCGCGCCCACCAGCCCACCCGCGGCCGCCGCGAGCAGGGCGAGCACCGCGATCGGCGGCGGGTAGGCGAGAAAGGCGCCGAGGGCGAGCAGCAGCCAGCCGCCGGCGCCGACGAACAGCGCGATCCGCGCGACGGTGCTGACGGCGCCGAGGGCGAGGTACACGAAGCCGACGGCGATCAGGATGTCGGCGAGCACCGTGACCCAGTTGCCGAGCGCCTGCCCGGCGAGGCCGAGCACGACGCCGAGCAGCACGAGGGCGCCCGCCACGATGAACGCGATGGCGGCGGTGGAACGACGGGGGCGGGAGAGGGCGGCCATGCAGGTCCTGACGTGAGCGGGACTCCAGCCTAGGGAGGGCCGGTCCGCGACGTCGGGTTCGACGCGATCCGCGCCCCGGACGGAGGAACGCCCCGGGCACTCGGCCCGGGGCGTTCCGTGTCAGGCGGGGTCGATCAGCGTCCGCGCGAGCCCTGCACTCGGGCGAAGAGGAGGCCCGTGACGAGCACGCCGAGCGCGAAGAGCAGCGCGAGCACCGAGCCGAACGTGCCGAGGGCGATGTTCGCGAGCGGCAGCAGCACGATGAGCGCGTACACGATCGCCGTGACGATGAAGGCGATCGCCGCGAGGTTGGTGATCTCCTTCCCGACATAGAGCGCGATCGCCGCGACGAGCATGCCGAGCGCGGCCGCGATGGCGGCGATCGTGCCGATCGGCGACGGCAGCGCGACGACGGCACCGAGAGCGAGCAGCAGGAAGCCGACCGCAGCGACGACGAGCGCGATGCGCGAGAGAGTGCCACGGAACGACGCGATCGCGAGGATGAGGAACGCCACCCCGATCGCGAGGTTGGCGAGCACGCCGAGCCAGGGCCCGAGCGCCGTGACGTTGGCGAATCCGAGGATCACCTGGAGGAGGAGCAGAGCTCCGGCGATCGCCAGGACGATGCCCGCGATCGCGCGGCGGGACGTGGAAACAGCAGCCATTCGGAAGTTCTCCTTTGAACTCGAGTCTCCGGCGATTGCCGGGGGCGGCCCCAGCATAGGGGTAACTGGCAATCTGCTGAGAGAAGCTGCGGCCCTAGGATTCGGGCATGGCCGACATCCGCCGCTACCCGTTCCGTCGCCACCTGCGATCGAACCCCACGAGCTACATCGTCCACACCAAGAAGGGACGCGTTCGCCATCGGGGGCCGGGTTCGGCCTTCTTCTTCCGCGCCCTCAACGCCGCCATCAGCGAGGTGCCGATCGCCGAGGCGGAACTCTCGATGCTCTTCGGCGCCCGCACGAAGGACTTCCAGGAGGTGTCGGTGCAGGCCACCGTCACCTACCGCTTCGCCGACCCCGAGCTCGCCGCCACGCGCCTCGACTTCGCGATCGACCCGTACTCGGGGCAGTGGATCGGCAAGCCGCTCGAGCAGGTCGGCTCCCGCATCACGGAGCTCGCCCAGCAGTACGCCGTCGAGCACATCTCGTCGCTCCCGCTCGTCGACGTGCTCGGCTCCGGCATCCCGAAGGTGCGTGCGGTCACCGCCGAGGGGCTCGCGGGCGACGCCCGACTCGCCGAGACGTCGATCGTCGTCGTCGCCGTGCGCATCGTCTCGATCCGCCCGCAGGCCGACCTCGAGCGAGCGCTCGAGACCCCCGTACGCGAGCGCGTGCAGCAGGATGCCGACGCCGCCTCGTACGAGCGGCGCGCCCTCGCCGTCGAGCGGGAGAGCGCCATCGCGCAGAACGAGCTGCAGAGCAAGATCGACCTCGCGACGCGCGAGCAGTTGCTCGTGCAGCAGGACGGTGCGAACGCGCAGCGCCGGGCGACGGAGGAGGCCGCGACGCAGCTCATCGCGTCGAAGGCGAACGCCGAGCGGGCGAAGGTCGAGGCCGACGCCCGCGCCGCCGGCACACGCGTCGTCGGTGCGGCCCACGCCGAGACCGAGGCCGCCCGGCTCGCGGCCTACGCGGGGGTCGAGCCCACGGTGCTCACGGCGCTCGCGCTGCAGGAGCTCGCGAAGAACCTCCCCGAGATCGGCACGCTCAACCTCACGCCCGACGTGCTCACGCAGGCGCTGTCGCGACTCTCGGAGAAGCCCGCGGCCGCCGAACCCGCGCCCGCGGCCCCGGCTTCCGACCAGCGCTGACCCGATGGGCGTTCTGGCGCCGCGGGCGGTGTTCGTGCACCGCCGTTCGGAGTACGAGGAACTGCTCGACCGTCACGCCACGTTCGGGCAGGCCGAGTTCTTCCTGCGCTCCCGCGGCCGCTCGATCGAGGATGTCGTCGCGCGGCACGAGGCGATCGAGCAGGCGCTGCACCTGGTGTCGACGGGGCTCCCCGCCGAGTTCCGGCAGGCCCGTGTGGAGCGGGGCGACCTCGACCGCTACCTGTTCGCACCCGAGGACGTCGTCGTCGCGGTCGGTCAGGACGGCCTCGTCGCCAACGTCGCCAAGTACCTCGCCGGCCAGCCGGTCGTCGGGGTGAATCCCGAGCCCGAGCGCAACGCCGGGGTGCTCGTGCGGCACGCCCCCGACGCGGCGGTCGCGGTGATCGAGAGCGCGCGACGGGGCACGGCGACGATCGAGCAGCGCGCGATGGTGCAGGCGACCCTCGACGACGGGCAGACCCTCGTCGCCCTCAACGACGTCTACCTCGGCGACCCCGGGCACCAGTCGTCGCGGTACACGATCACGGTCCCCGAACGCGGCACCGAGCGGCAGTCGTCGTCGGGGATCATCGTCGGCACGGGCACGGGAGCGACGGGCTGGTCGTCGTCGATCGCGGCCGACCGTTCCCTCGCCGACTGGCTGCCGGCATCCGGATCGGATGCACTCGCCTGGTTCGTGCGCGAGGCCTGGCCGTCGCGCGCGACGGGCCGTGTGCTCGAGTACGGCGGGCTCGCGGCCGGGCAGCAGCTCGAGCTCATCGCCGAGTCGGAGCTGCTCGTCGCGTTCGGCGACGGCATCGAGCACGACCGCCTGCCGATCGCCTGGGGGCAGCGGCTGACCGTCGGCACCTCGTCGCACCGCCTCGCCCTCGTCGTGGGGTGACTCCCCCATTTGCCCGAAAGCGGCTGCGCCGCGTGCGGGCGGGACAGCCCGAATCGGGCAAACAGCGACGGGCTGGCAGACTCGACGGGATGACCTCTCCCGATCGCTACATCGTCGCCACCGACGGCGCCTGCAAGGGCAACCCCGGACCAGCCGGGTGGGCCTGGGTCGGCGAAGACGGGCACTGGGCCGCGGGCTCCGTGCCGAACGGCACCAACAACATCGGCGAACTCCTCGGGCTGCTGCGCGCGATCCGCGACCACGCCGACGTGCGCGACCTCATCGTGCAGGCCGACTCGATGTACGCGATCAACACCTACGCGTCGTGGATGGACGCCCACAAGCGGCGCGGCTGGCTCACGAGCGCGAAGAAGCCCGTCGCGAACGTCGACCTCCTCGAGCAGCTCATCGAGGTGCGGGATGCCCGCCGCGCCGCGGGGCTGCCCGACGTCGTGCTCGAGCACGTGCGCGGTCATGCCGGTCACCGTCTCAACAGCTGGGCCGACGAGCGCGCCGTGCGCGGGTCGCAGCACGCCGCGAAGGGCGAGAAGTCGGAGTGGTCGTCGCTCGGCGGAAAGCACGAACGGCTCGACGTCTCCGTCGACCCGCCGCGGGGGTCGGCCGACACGAACCGCTGACGGCGCTAGAGCTTCTCGATCGGGGCGATCTTGATGAGCAGCCGCTTGCGCCCGGCCTGGTCGAACTGCACCTCGGCGATCGACTTCGTGCCCTGACCCGTCACCGCCACCACCTTGCCCTCCCCGAAATCGGTGTGGCGGATGCGGTCGCCGGTCTCGAGGGTCAGGTCGCCGTTGTCGCGCACCTTGCCGGTGATCTCGCTCGCCCACTCGCGCTTGACCCGCGGCGGCGCCGGCGGCAGCTCGGTCGGGTACGAGAATCCGCGCGCGGCACCGCCCGCATAGCCACGTGCGTTGAGCGCCCGCGGCCGTGACCCGCCGCGCGAGGTCGCGTCGCCGGGCGACTGCTTCCAGTCGATGAGCCCCGGCGGGATCTCCTGCAGGTACCGGCTCGGCATCGCGACGCTCGTGTCGCCGAACGCCGAGCGCGTCATCGACAGCGACAGGAAGAGCCGCTTCTTCGCGCGCGTGATGCCGACGTAGAACAGGCGACGCTCCTCGGCGAGGCCGCCGGGCTCGCCCGATGACATGCGGTGCGGCAGCAGGTCTTCCTCGACCCCGGTGACGAAGACGGCGTCGTACTCGAGCCCCTTCGCGGTGTGCAGCGTCATGAGCGACACGGTGCCCGACTCGTCCTCGATCTCGTCGGCGGCTGCGACGAGCGCGACCTCGGTGAGGAACTCGAGCAGGCCGGCATCCGGGTTGTTCTTCGCGAACTCCTTCGTGACCGACACGAGCTCTTCGACGTTCTCGATGCGCGCCTCGTCTTGCGGATCGCGCGTCGCCCGCAGCGCCTCGAGAAGGCCCGACCCGTTGAGCAGGGCGAGCAGGATGTCGGAGGGCTTGGCGTTCGCGGCGAACATCGCCTCGACCTCGTCCAGAAGTTCCGCGAGGTCGAGGATCGCCTTCGCGACCTTCGGTCCGAACCCGAGGTTGCCGGCATCCCCGAGGGCGTCGCGCAGCGGCACCCCCATCTTGTCGGCGTGCGCCTGCAGCGTCGCCTCGGTCGCCGGGCCGATGCCGCGCTTCGGCGTGTTGAGGATGCGGCGCAGCGCGAGGTCATCGGCCGGGTTCGCGACCTGGATGAGGTACGCCATCGCGTCCTTGATCTCGGCGCGCTCGTAGAACTTCGTGCCGCCGATGATCTTGTACGGCAGGCCCGAGCGGATGAACACGTCTTCCAGCGGCCGGGTCTGCGAGTTGGTGCGGTAGAACACCGCGATCTCGCTGTACGGCATCCCTTCGCGGTGCAGCGCCGAGATCTCGTCGGCGACGAACTGCGCCTCGTCGTGTCCCGAGTAGCCCGTGTAGCCGAGGATCGGATGCCCCGCGCCGACGGTCGTGAAGAGGTTCTTCTCGCGTCGGTCGAAGTTGTTCGCGATGACGGAGTTCGCGGCATCGAGGATGTTCTGCGTCGACCGGTAGTTCTGCTCGAGCAGCACGACCTTGGTCTCGGGATAGTCGCGCTCGAACTCGACGATGTTGCGGATGTCGGCGCCGCGGAAGGCGTAGATCGACTGGTCGGAGTCGCCGACGACGGTGAGCGAGGCCCCCGCGAGCCCGCCCGAGGCGTCGGCCTGGAGTCGCGTGTCGGGCGGCAGGTGCTCGGGCTTGATCGGCTGGGTCAGCTCGCGGATGAGCGCGTACTGGGCGTGGTTGGTGTCTTGGTACTCGTCGACGAGCACGTGCCGGAAGCGCCGCTGGTAGAGCGCCGCGACGTCGGGGAAGGCGCGGAAGAGATGCACGGTCTCGCCGATGAGGTCGTCGAAGTCGAGCGCGTTCGCACGACGCAGACCCGCCGTGTAGCGACGGTAGATCTCGAGGAACGCGATCTCGGCCGGGTCGTCGGTGTTGACGTTGCGCGCGTAGGTCTCGACGTCGACGAGCTCGTTCTTCTGCTTCGAGATCTTGCCCGCGACGATGCCCGGCGTCAGGTTGAGCGTGTCGGCGTCGAGCTCTTTCACGATCCGCTTGATGAGCGCGCGGCTGTCGGCGGAATCGTAGATCGTGAAACCGGCCTTCATGCCCATGACCTCGGCCTGACGACGCAGGATCCGCACGCACGCGGAGTGGAACGTCGAGATCCACATCCCGTCGGGGCCGCGCCCGCCCGAGTTGATGCCCGTGAGGTGCCCGACGCGCTCACGCATCTCGGCGGCGGCCTTGTTGGTGAAGGTGATCGCGAGGATCTGCAGCGGCGTCGCCTCGCCGCTTGCGAGGAGTCCGGCGATGCGGCGGGTGAGCACGCTCGTCTTGCCCGAGCCCGCTCCTGCCACGATCAGCAGCGACGGGCCGCGGTAGAGCACGGCCTCGCGCTGCTGCGGGTTGAGCCCCTCGAGCAGTCGGTCGTCGAGGATCGGGGTGCTCATATCGGCGTCGAGTCTACGTGCCGCCGGTGACCTCGGCCCGGGCCGCGACGCCGAGGTCGGGATGGTCGACGAAGATGCCGTCGACACCGGTGGCGAGCACCGCCGAGAACTCGGCGCGCCAGTCGCCCCAGTCGCGCGCCGCCGTGCCCACGCGGTGCTCGGGCAACAGGAACCGGTTCTCGGGGCGGAGGGTCCAGGTGAAGACGTCGAGGCCCGCAGCGTGGGCCCGTGCGACGAGATCGGCGCCGTCGGGGCGCAGGAGCAGCGCCTTGTCGACGCTCACACCGTCGATCCCCTGCCGCGCGAGCCGCCCCAGCCCGGCCTCGGTGAGCTGCGCCGAGTAGGGCAGTGCCTTGCGGCCGAACTGCGCGACGAGGTCGGGCGCCGAGCCGCGCGACTCCAGGAGGTAGACGAAGCGCCCCCGCACCCCGCGCCCGCGGATCTCGTCGAGCACGGTCTGCTCGAAGCACTCGACCGTCGTGCGGCTGCCGTCATCCCAGCGCCGCAGCTCGTCGGCGACGAGCTCGTCGAGGGGCAGGCCGATCGACGCGAAATAGGTGGCGTGCTTCACCTCGGCGACGATCGAGATGGGCCGTCCCGTGCGCGCCGCACCGGCATCGAGGATGTCGAGCAGGTCGCGCAGTCGCAGGATCGGCTCCGAGCGGTCGAACGATGCCGACGCCTGCCGCACCTGCGGAAGTCGCTCCGTCGCGCGCAGGGTGGAGAGCTCGGCCCACGTGAAGTCCTCGGTGAACCACCCCGTGAGGGTCAGGCCGTCGATCCGCTTCGTGGCTCGACGGTCGGCGAACTCCGGCCGGGAGGCGACATCCGTCGTGCCCGAGATCTCGTTCTCGTGGCGCAGCACGAGCACCCCGTCGCGGGTCGCGACGATGTCCGGCTCGATGGCATCCGCCCCCAGCGTGATCGCGAGCTCATAGGCGGAGCGCGTGTGTTCCGGGCGATATCCGCTCGCGCCGCGATGCCCTATGACGAGGGGGAGCGGAGGGGGCACGGGTTCACGATAATCTGAAGGCCCATGACGACCTGTGCGAACTGCGGTCGGGAGCTGCAGCCCGCCTGGAAGTACTGCATCACCTGCGGCACCCGCACGGCCGTCCCCCTCGCCGGGGTCAGCCCGTCGGCGCTCAGCACCGACCCCGAGCACCAGGCGCGTCGCGTCAACGTGCTGGCCGTGCTGGCCCTCATCCTCGGCTGCCTGCTGAGCCCGCTCGCCGCGCTCTTCGGGCACGTGGCCGTCGCCCAGATCAAGACCTCGGGCGAACGCGGGCTCGTTCCCGCCTGGATCGCCGTCGTGCTCGGATACGTCTGGCTCGTCGCCCTCGCCGTCCTCGTGATCACCTTCGTCACGACGAATGGCTGACGGGACGGCTCCCACTCGCTGGCGTGAGCCCACGTCCGACCTGCCGCTGCGTTGGGGCGCCTCCCGCACTCGCTGGCTCGGCGGGCTGCTGCTCATCGTCGCGGGCGGCCTCGCGATCGCGGGCGGGAGC
>NZ_JBMRCP010000115.1:0-77562 GCF_057350545.1 Pseudolysinimonas sp.
ATCCCGGTGCACATGGTCGAGGTCATCAACAAGCTCGCCCGCGTGCAGCGCCAGATGCTGCAAGACCTGGGGCGCGAGCCCACGCCGGAAGAGTTGTCGCGCGAGCTCGACATGACGCCCGAGAAGGTCATCGAGGTGCAGAAGTACGGCCGTGAGCCGATCTCGCTGCACACGCCGCTCGGCGAAGACGGAGACTCCGAGTTCGGCGACCTCATCGAGGACACCGAGGCGGTCGTCCCGGCCGACGCGGTGGGCTTCACGATGCTGCAGAAGCAGCTCGAGTCGCTCCTCGATTCCCTCTCGGAACGCGAGGCGGGCGTCATCCGCATGCGGTTCGGCCTCGGCGACGGGATGCCGAAGACGCTCGACCAGATCGGTGACACGTTCGGCGTGACGCGCGAGCGCATCCGTCAGATCGAGTCGAAGACGATGGCGAAGCTGCGTCACCCGAGCCGCTCGCAGTCGCTCCGCGACTACCTCGAGTAAGCGCGAGCGCAGCAGCGTGGACGTCCCCTACGACGAGAACCGCGTCCGGCCGCGCGAGGTCGAGGTCGACGGTGTCCGCTTCGAGCGGCACCCGATCAAGACGCACGTCGTGCTGCCCGGAGAGCCGCTCGGCCCGGTGGTCGAGCAGTACGGTCTTCCCGACCTGCGCGACGGCGACTGGTTCTTCATGACCGAGAAGATGGTCGCAGGTTCCCAGGGTCGTGCGACCCGAGTGGAGGATGTGAAGCCGCGTCCGCTCGCGATCTACCTCGCGAAGCGTGTCGTGCGCACGCCGTGGGGCATCGGTCTCGGCATCCCCGAGACGATGGAGATGGCGATCCAGGAGGTCGGCACGCCGCGCATCCTGTTCGCCGCCGCCGTCTCGGTCGTGTCGAAGAAGCTGTTCAAGCGCACGGGCGACTTCTACCGCATCGCCGGCAAGAAGGCGCGCGGCATCGACGGCCCCGGCTACCCGACGATCCCGCCCTACGACGAGATGGTCGTGCTCACCGCGGCGAAGCCGTACCGGGTGTGCCGCGAGGTCAAGGCGCTCCTCGCCACGCACGGCAAGGACGTCGAGGTGCTGCTCGTCGACATCAACGACATCGGCGGCAACATCCTCGGCTCGACGATCTCGAAGTCCGACGAGGCCCTGGCGGTGCGCATCCTGAAGGACAACCCGATCGGCCAGGGCCACGAGTCCACCCCGCTCGGCATCATCCGTCGCGTCGTGTGAGGGTTTTGTCGACTTAGTTGCACATTGCTCCGTCCTCCGGGGGAGTTCTGCAACTCGCGCGTCACTCGTGGAGGTAGACCCGAGGAATGCGGGTCGACGCGCGCGCGAGCACCTCGTCGCCGATCGTCTCGCTCCACGCGGCGACCTCCTCGACGGTGAGCTCCCCGCGGTCGCCCGGTCCGAACACGATCACCTCGTCGCCGACCTCGGCCGGACCCTCGACCGTGGACGTGTCGACGTCGACGGCCTGCACCCCCGCCGGACGCCCAGCGACGACCATGTGGGCACCGAGGAGGAGCGGCGGGATGCCGTCCGCGGCTCCGAGGTCGACGGTCGCGCGATCGCCGCGGCGTCCGATCACGGTGCCGTACATCGTCATCGGAGGACGCATCCCGAGCTCGGCCGCCGTCCGGTCGTCGAACGGCGACGAGCCGTAGGCGGCGATCCCGAAGCGGACGAGATCGAATCGCGCCTCCGGCATGCGGATGCCCGCAGAGCTCGCCGCGAGATGGAGCAGCGGTCGATCCGGCCCGTCCATCGGCACCCCGAGCGCCGCCGCCGCCGCGACGGCCGCACGGAACTCGCTGAGCGCCACGTCGTCCGCCTCCGGCGACGCGTCGGCGAGGTGGGACCAGATCCCCGCGATTCGCACGCGGTCGTCGGCGAGGGCTGCGGTGACGAGAGCCGGCCAGTCCTCGGGGTTGGCGCCGTTGCGATGGAGGCCCGTGTCGATCTTGAGGTGCACGGCCGCGGCTCGCGATCCACCCGCGTCGGCGATGCGATGCAGTTCGGTGAGCGACGAGACCCCGAGGTCGACGTCGGCGTCGACGGCGGCACGGAAGTCGGTCTCGGCCCCGTGCAGCCACGCGAACACGGGTGCGTCGATCCCGGCGCTCCGCACCGCCAGTGCGGCGTCGACGTCGAGCACAGCGAGGGAGTCGGCACCCGACGAGAGGGCGGCACGTGCGATGGGGATCATGCCGTGGCCGTACCCGTCGGCCTTGACGGCGAGCATCGTGCGAGCCGGGGCCGCCATCGCCGCGAGCGTGCGGACGTTGCTGCGGAAGGCGGCGAGGTCGATCTCGATCCGGCTCGTCATCGCGCCACCCGCGTGACCCGCGGGGCGAGGCCCGCAGTCAGGACCCAGGGGTCGCGCGTGGACCACACACCCCAGTCGAGCGCGGTGGGTTCGCCGCGAGACTCCTGTCCCCAGAGCACGGCGTCCATCCCGACGTCGAGGGATGCGTCACCGACGTCGAGTACGAGCTGATCCATGGCGATCCTGCCGACGAGGGGATGTCGCGTGCCGGCGACCGCGACCTCCGCACGGTTGGAGGCGCCCCGGGGAACCCCGTCGGCGTAGCCGAGAGCGACGAGGGCGAGCATCGTCGGCACCGGCGCCCGGTAGGTGTAGCCATAGGAGACCCCAGCGCCCGCGGGGACGCGCTTGAGCGCGACGACCTCGCCGACGACCGTGAGCACGGGGGAGCCCGTCGACAGCCCGTAGGCAGCCTTGTCGGTACCCGCGCCGCCACGATCGACGATGACGGCGCGCTCGGAGAACCCGGCCGACCGAGCGATCGCAGCGTCGCGGTCATCGGACACGACGATCCGCTCCACGCCTGCGGCGCGCGCGACGGGGGCGAGAAGTCGGAGGCCGTGTCCGAAGGCGTCGGCGCGGGCGTCGAGCGAGTCGGAGAGCTGCCGCGCGAAGACGTCGAGGTCGACGAGCGCGCGACGACGGATCCCAGGCACGGTTCATCCAAGCACGAACGACGAAGGCCCCCGGTTCGGATCTCGGGGATCCGGCCGGGGGCCTTCGGAAGTTCGGTGTCTACTCGCCGACGGGCTCGAACAGCCGGCTCGACTCGTCGTGCCAGTCGAGCGCGACGGGTTGGAGCTTCGACTTGAACTCGTTCGCGTGGTGATTGCAGAACAGCAGCTCACCGGTGGTGAGCGTCGCCTTCACGTACGCCTGAGCGCCGCAGTAGTCGCAGCGGTCGAGCGCGGTGAGGAGCTGCTCGGGACGCTCGAGCTCGTCGACCGTGTTGTCGGGTGCGAACTGCGACATGTGCTCCTCCTCGGGGTTGCCGTGCTCCCATCCAAGCACGCGCCACGGTCACGGGTGTGTCATGAGCCGGGCATTTCGCTCTCGGCGCACTGGGGAATAGGTGTGAGCGCGAGGGGTTCTCCCCCGGTCGGGGTGGCGTGCCCGAGTCGGTCGGCGGCCGGGGTTAGTCTGATCGACGGCCTGCGTCCGGCCGACGTCCCTGACCCTGTCCGAGGAGGAGAACCCGTGGCGAGCAGCGACTATTCCGCCCGCCACCTCTCCGTGCTCGAAGGACTCGAGGCGGTGCGCAAGCGCCCCGGCATGTACATCGGTTCGACCGACTCCCGCGGCCTCATGCACTGCCTGTGGGAGATCATCGACAACTCCGTCGACGAGGCGCTCGGCGGACACGGGTCGCAGATCGAGATCGTGCTCCATCCGGATGCGAGCGTCGAGGTGCGCGACCGGGCGCGCGGCATCCCCGTCGACATCGAGCCGAAGACGGGGCTCTCGGGCGTCGAGGTGGTCTTCACGAAGCTCCACGCGGGCGGCAAGTTCGGCGGGGGTTCCTACGCAGCGTCGGGCGGCCTCCACGGCGTCGGTGCCTCGGTCGTCAACGCGCTCTCGGAGCGCCTCGACGTCGAGGTCGACCGCGACGGCGTGACGTGGGCGATGTCCTTCCACCGCGGCGAGCCGGGCACGTTCCAGGACCCAGGGGCGCCGAGCCCCGACAATCCGTTCACGCCGTTCACCTCGGGCAGCGAGCTGCGCAAGGCCGGCAAGGTCGCCAAGGGGGTGACCGGCACCCGCATCCGCTACTGGGCCGATCGCCAGATCTTCACGAAGGGCGCCGAGTTCGAGATGGACTCGCTCCTCGCCCGCGCCCGGCAGACGGCCTTCCTCGTGCCCGGTCTCGCGCTCGAGGTCGTCGACGAGCGGGTCGAGGGCGCGCCGACGCGCGAGACGTTCCGCTTCGCGGGCGGCATCGCCGAGTACGTCGACTTCCTCGCCCCCGACGCTCCGGTCACCGACACCTGGCGCCTGCAAGGGTCGGGCGGCTTCACCGAGACGGTGCCGGTGCTGCAGGAGAACGGTCACATGGTGCCGACCGAGGTGTCGCGCGAGTGCGAGGTCGACATCGCCCTGCGCTGGGGCACCGGGTACGACTCGACGTTCCGCTCGTACGTCAACATCATCGCGACGCCCAAGGGCGGCACGCACCAGTCGGGCTTCGAGCAGGGGCTCATGAAGTTCCTGCGTTCCGAGGTGGAGAAGAACGCCCGCCGACTGAAGGTCGCCGCCTCCGAGAAGCTCGAGAAGGAGGACATCCTCGCCGGCCTCACCGCCGTGCTCACGGTGCGTCTTCCCGAGCCTCAGTTCGAGGGGCAGACGAAGGAGGTGCTCGGCACCCCGGCCGTGCGCAACATCGTCACGAGCGTCGTCACGAAGACTCTCGCCGAGCGCTTCTCGAGCAGCAAGCGCGACGACAAGGCGCAGACCGCGCTCGTGCTCGACAAGATCGTCGCCGAGATGAAGAGCCGCATCTCCGCGCGCGCCCACAAAGAGACGCAGCGTCGCAAGAACGCCCTCGAGTCGTCGTCGCTGCCGGCGAAGCTCGTCGACTGCCGCTCGAACGACATCGCGAGCACCGAGCTGTTCATCGTCGAGGGCGACTCCGCACTCGGCACCGCGAAGTTCGCGCGCGACTCGCAGTTCCAGGCGCTGCTGCCCATCCGCGGCAAGATCCTCAACGTGCAGAAGGCCTCGGTGGCCGACATGCTCTCGAACACCGAATGCGCGTCGATCATCCAGGTGATCGGGGCCGGTTCGGGGCGCACGTTCGACCTCGAGCAGGCGCGTTACGGCAAGGTCATCATCATGAGCGACGCCGACGTCGACGGCGCCCACATCCGCACCCTGCTGCTGACCCTGTTCTTCCGCTACATGCGTCCGATGATCGACGAGGGGCGGGTGTTCGCGGCCGTGCCGCCGCTGCACCGCGTGGTCGTCATCAACCCCGGCTCGAAGCCGAACGACATCATCTACACCTACTCCGAGGCCGAGCTGAACGGTGTGCTCAAGGGTCTCGAGAAGCAGGGCAAGAGGTATCAGGACCCGATCCAGCGCTACAAGGGACTGGGCGAGATGGATGCCGACCAGCTCGCCGAGACGACCATGAGCCGGGCGCACCGCACCCTCCGCCGCGTGCAGGTGCGCGACGCCGAGAACGCGTCGCGCGTGTTCGAGCTGCTCATGGGCAACGACGTCGCCCCCCGCAAGGACTTCATCATCGCCGGGCAGGGTCTCGACCGCGACCGCATCGACATGTAGTTCGGTGGCTCTGCGCTCGGTGCTCCGTCGCCTCCTGTTCCCCACCGTCGGTGCGGTCGGGGTCGGGATGCTCTCGGCGCTCGTGTTCCTCATCCGCGCGGGCGGGGAACCGACCTCGCCCGGGACGTGGCCGATCCAGTGGGAACTGCGGTCGAGCGACAACGGCGTGCTGTTCCAGTTCCTGCAGGACGTCGCGGCGGGTCGCCCGCTCGACTGGTCGTTCTCGCCGCAGGTCTTCGTCTTCCCGGAGTTGCCGGTCAGCGGGGTCGCGTTCCTCGCGGCCGCGGGCGACGTGTACGTCTACTACCTCGTCGTCGCGGCACTGCACGGCGCCGGGATGTTCCTCGCGGTGCTCGCGCTCGTGCGCGTGCTGTTCCCGGGCGAGGGGACGGGGCTGCTGCGCAGCCTGGTCGCGTCGACGCCGCTCGTCGCACTGCCGCTCGTCGGCACGTCGTGGATCCTCTCTTTCCACCTCGCGCCGAGCTATTACGCGGGGGAGTACGCCGCGCTGCTGCTGGCGCCCGTGCTCCTGCTCGCCCGATCCCGGGGCGCCCGCATCGCGACGGCGGCGTTCCTCGCGCTCACGATCGCGGCCAATCCGCTCACGCTCGTGTTCGCCGGCGCCGGGGGAGCGGCCGCGTTGCTCGTCGGGTTCGCACGGTCCGGGCCGCGGTCGGCGGTGCGTCCTGCGCTCTGGGTCGGCGCGACGCTGGCCACCGCGGCGGTCGTGCGGATCGCCGTGTCCCCGCTGCAGGGCACCTCGCCGCTGACGTACGTCGATCTCGTGCGGTTCCAGGGGCGCCTCGACGGCCTCCGCCAGTACTACGCCTACGAGCTGCGCGATCCGGCGACGGCGTTCGTGCTCCTACTCGGCGCGGTGCTCGCCGTCGCGTGTCTCGGGGCGGCCGTCGCGGCCGCCGTGGTCGTGCTGCGGCGTCGCACCCTCGCCGACCGCCGTCTCCTCGCCGCCGTCTACCTCGGCGTCGTGCCGCTGGGCGGCCTCGCGGCGACGTTCGTCGCGCTCATCACGCACTACTACTACCTGTGGCCGGTGCTCATCCTGCCGTTCGTGCTCGCGCTGCTCAAGCTGCCGCGGAGCCTTCTCGCCGAGGCGGCCGTCGTCGCGGCGGGCGGTCTCGTCGTGCTGGGGATCGTCACCGGGGCGATCGGCCACCTCCCCGCGGCGGGTGGCTACTTCGGGTACCGCACTGCCGAGACCCGGTGCCTCGACGCGGCCGCCCCCGGGGAGCTCGGCTACGCGACGTTCTCGGATGCGCGCCGCCTCGCTCTCCCGTCGGCATCGGGTCTGCGACTCATCCCGATCCTGCCGGGCGGTGAACCCAACACCTGGATGGCGAACCGCGCGACCTCCCGCACGGAGGCGGGCACGTTCTTCTACGTCAACGGTCGCGGCGACGAGCTCGCGCTCGACACCGAGCTCCTGCGCGCACGCTTCGGCGAGCCGGATTCGGTGTACGTGTGCTCCGACGATCAGCTGGTCTGGCGGTAC
The DNA here is from genome assembly GCF_057350545.1 of Pseudolysinimonas sp. Classification (NCBI taxonomy): domain Bacteria; kingdom Bacillati; phylum Actinomycetota; class Actinomycetes; order Micrococcales; family Microbacteriaceae; genus Pseudolysinimonas; species Pseudolysinimonas sp. Next base: position 7,114 of record NZ_JBMRCP010000115.1, read on the forward strand.
GAGGATGCGGACTCCCTCGCGCGCATCGCGGACTTCTACGGCGTCGAGCGTTGACGGTCCACTCGGAGTCGATCGGACGTGGCGGGTGTCGGTGCGCGGTGGGACAGTGAAGCCGTGAGCGAGCCCATCCCGCTGTCCGAGACGGAGCGTGTGCGCGCGGCACGGCACGCCGGGATGCGCGGAGCGGGAATCATCGTCGTCAGCTACATCCCGTTCGGCCTCGCGGCCGGCGCCGCCATGGGCGCGACCTCGGTGCCGGCCTGGATCTCGATCGTCAGCTCGCCGATCATCTTCGCCGGAGCGGCGCAGATCGCGGCGGTGCAGCTGCTGCACGTCGGGGCCGCGCTCGCGCTCGTGGTGTTCACGGTCGCCGTCATCAATGCGCGGCATCTCCTCTACAGCGCCGCGCTCGCGCCGCACCTCGCCGACTGGTCGACATCGCAGCGGATGGGCGCCGCGTTCCTCCTCGCCGACCCCGTGTACGCCCTCGCGGCGGCCCGGTTCGACGGGCCCGACGGCGGCGGTGCCGAGCGCGAGAAGCGTGCCTTCTACTTCGCGGCGGGGTTCACGTGCCTCGTCGGCTGGACCTCGCTGCTGGCGATCGGTATCGTCGCGGGAGCCTTCATCCCGGCGTGGGTGCCGTTCGAGCTCGCGATCCCGCTCACGTTCCTGCTGCTCACGCTGCCGCTCATCCGCAACAGCGCGGGGCTCGTCGCGGCCGCCGTCGCAGGCACGGCCGCGACGATCGCGAACGGCCTGCCGAACGGCTTCGGCCTGCTGGTCGGCGCGGTCGCGGGGGTCGTCGCGGGGGCGATCACGCTCAGCCTCTCCGACCGCCGTACGCAGCCGCTCACGGGCGAGACGGAGGCGGTCGATGCTTGAGCTCCTCGCGATCGTCCTCGGTGGCATCGTCACCTTCGTGAGCCGCGCGATCTTCCTCGTCAGCCGCAAGCTGCGACCGCCGAAGAAGGTCGAGCGCTACCTTCCGCTCGTCGGCCCGGCCGTGCTCGCCGCGATCGCCGTGCCCGGCATCCTCGCGCCGCGCGACGCGATCACCCTCGTCGACACGATCCCCGCGGTCGTCGCGGCGGTCGCCACCTGGCTCGTCTGGCGGTTCACGAAACAGATCGCGGTCGGGCTGCTCGCCGGGCTGCTGCTCTGGTGGGCCATTATCGCGGTGCTCGCGTTCGTGTTCGGGATACCGCACTAGTCCGACGAGATGCGGTGAAGGGATAGGCTGGCGGGCTGCTCCCTCACCGATCCCTGTCACGACCCCACCGAACGCCACCATGAACGACGCCACCACTTCGCCGCGCCCGCCGGCCCCGCGCCTGCCGGGAACACGGTCCTTCCTGCGCTTCATCCGCCCTGCGCTGCCCGGATTCGGTCTCGTCGCGACCACCTTCACGGTCGCGAACATCGCGACGGCGATCATCCCGCTCGTCATCGGCTGGCTCGTCGGCGCGCTCACCGAGGGCACCGACCCGTGGCTCTTCGTCGGGCTCCTCATCGCCTGCTCCACCGGACACATGGTCACGTGGCACGGGTCGGAGTTCCTCTACGCGCGATTCGTGCTGCCGTTGAGCTTCCGCTACGAGACGGCTCTCTTCCGCAACGTCGTCACGCGGCCGTACGACTACTTCGTCGACAAGCTCACCGGCAAGATCGGCTCGTACATCACGGGCATCGCGCAGGAGATCCGGCAGTTGCTGATGGATGTCTTCTTCTCCTACATCGGGCAGATCATCGGGGTCGTCGCGACCGTCGCCATCCTCACCTCGATCAACTGGCAGACCGGCGCGATCTTCGTCGGCGGCATGCTGCTGCTTCTCGTCGTAGGCCGTTGGCCGCTGGGCCACGCCATCCGCACGCAGCGCATCGAGACCGACGTCATCTCGACCAAGAACGGGCGCGTCATCGACGCCGTCGCGAACTTCGCGTCGGTCAAGGCGTTCTTCACCGACCTCGCCGAGGTCGGCCACATGATCGGCGAGCAGCGGCGGTCGTTCTTGGCCGCGCGCTCCGCGTTCCGGTGGGACATCATCTTCTGGATCGTCATGAGCATGGTCGTGCGCAATGCGATCTGGCCGGCGGCGATCATCCTCAACGTCGTGCTCTTCCTCGACGGGCAGATCACGATCGCCCAGCTGACGACCGTGCTCACGACCGCGGTGCTGTTCTCGACGACGATCTGGCAGCTCATCTGGCAGGTGTCGTACCTGAGCATGAAGTTCGCGCGCGTCGAGGAGTCGCACCTCTACCTGTTCGGGCCGAAGATCATCGACGACGTCGACCCGGCCGAGCCGGAGCCCGCGCCGGAGTTCCGCGACCGTCTCGCGTTCGAGGGGCTGTCGTTCGCCTACCCCGACCAGCCGGAGCACGAGGTCATCCGCGACTTCTCGCTCGTCATCCGGCGCGGCGAGAAGATCGGCGTCGTCGGTCGGAGCGGCAGCGGCAAGAGCACCCTCACGAAGATCCTCCTCGGGTACTACCCCTCGCAGGTCGGCGAGATCGAGCTCGACGGGCAGCGGGTCGACATCCGCTCGGTCGCGCGCATGATCGCCTTCGTGCCGCAGGACACGAGCCTGTTCCACCGCTCGATCGAGGAGAACATCTCCTACGGCACCACCCGCCCGCTCGGGCGCGACGACGTCGAGGGTGCGGCGCGGCGCGCGCAGGCCGACGAGTTCATCCGCCGCATCGACGGCGGCTACGGAGCGCTCGTGGGGGAGCGCGGCGTGAAGCTCTCCGGTGGCCAGCGGCAGCGCATCGCGATCGCCCGAGCGGTGCTCAAGGATGCGCCCATCCTGCTGCTCGACGAAGCCACCTCGGCGCTCGACAGCGAGTCGGAGGTGCTCATCCAGGAGGCCCTCGACGAGCTCATGCGCGACCGTACGAGCATCGTGATCGCGCACCGGCTGTCGACGATCGCCAAGCTCGACCGCATCCTCGTGATGGAAGACGGACGGATCGTCGAGCAGGGCACGCATGCGGAGCTGCTCGAGGCGGACGGACGCTACGCGCGGCTGTGGGCGCGCCAGTCCGGCGGCTTCATCGAGGAGTAGAGCCGGGTCCTAGAGCGCGCGACCGATCGAGCCGACGACGGCATCGATCGGGGTGCCCGATCCGTCGCGCTTCGCGCCGCTCTCGGGGAGGGTGCGCAGCGACCCGTCGGTGCCGACGGCGAGGGCGGGCTCGGGGCCGACCCAGGCGAGGGCGAGGGCGCTCTCACCCTTGAGGAAGGCGTGTGCGCGCACTCCGCCGGTCGAGCGGCCCTTGCCCGGGAACTCGCCGAACGCCGAGACCTTCGCGCGCCCCGGGTCGGCGCCGGGCAGCGTGTCGGCGGGCGTCGAGATCGTCGCGACGACGAGCGGCACCGAGGTGTCGACCGACGTGAAGAAGAGCGACTTCGCCCCCGTGGAGACGTTGATGCCGGCCATGCCGCCCGCGGCCACACCCTGCGGACGCACCTGGGATGCCGGGAAGTGCAGCAGCTGTGCGTCGGTCGTGATGAAGACGAGCTCCTCGGAGTCCGGTCCTTGGGCGACGCCGACGACCTCGTCGCCGGGCTTGAGGGCGATGACTTCGAAGTCGGGCTTGCTCGGCCACGCGCCCGGCGTGACCCGCTTCACGACGCCGGACGCGGTGCCGAGGGCGATCGGCTCGTCGGAGTCGAGCGAGACGAGCCCGAGAACGCGCTCCTTCTTGTCGGGCAGGGCGAGGTACTCGGTGATCTTCGCTCCCGCGGCGAGTTGCACCGAGTTGCCGGGCACCGAGGGCAGGTCGACGGGGGTGAAGCGCACGAGACGACCGCGTGACGTGATGGCGCCGAGCTCGCCGCGCACGGTCGTGGCGACGGTCGAGAGGATGGCGTCGTGCCGGTTGCGCCGGCCGCTGCGGGCGGTGATCTCGCCGCCCTCGACGCGCACCGTGCGGCCCGTCGTGGAGAGCACGACGAGGGTGGGTCCGTCGGCGATCTCGAGGGCCGGGCCACCTGCCGCCGCGGCGCGACGCTGAGCGGGGGTGGCGGCGATCGAGGCCTTCGCCTCGGTCAGCAGGGTGCGCCGCGGGGTGCCGAAGCGTTCGGCGACCTCGTCGAGCTCTTCGGCGACGCGGCGCCGCACGAGCGTCGGGTCGGCGAGCAGCGCCTCGAGTTCGGCGATCTCGGCCTGCAGCTTGTCGCGCTCGGTCTCGAGCTCGATGCGCGAGAACTTGGTGAGGCGGCGCAGCTGCAGTTCGAGGATGTAGTCGGCCTGCGGCACCGAGAGGTCGAAGACATCCATGAGCCGGGTGCGGGCCTGCGCGGCGTCGTCGGACGTGCGCACCACCTGGATGACCTCGTCGATGTCGAGGATCGCGATGAGGAGGCCGAGCACGAGGTGCAGGCGTTCCTGCCGACGGGTGAGGCGGTAGCGCGAGCGGCGGGTGACGACCGAGATGCGGTGGTCGAGGTAGACCTGCAGCAACGGCTTGAGGCCGAGCGTCTGCGGCTGGCCCTCGACGAGGCAGACGTTGTTGATGCCGAAGCCGTCTTCGAGGGGCGTGAGGCGGTAGAGCTGCTCGAGCACGCCCTCGGGGCTGAACCCGGTCTTGATGCCGATGACGAGACGCAGGCCGTTCTTGCGGTCGGTGAGATCGGTGACATCCGAGATGCCGGTGATCTTCTTCGCCTGCACGCCGTCTTTGATCTTCTCGATGACCTTCTCGGGGCCGACGAGGTAGGGCAGCTCGGTGACGACGAGCGCGGTCTTGCGCGCCGCGACCTGCTCGACCGCGACCTTCGCGCGCGTCTTGAACGAGCCGCGGCCGGTCGCGTAGGCATCCCGGATGCCGTCGAGCCCGACGATCAGGCCACCGGTCGGCAGGTCCGGCCCGGGCACGTAGGCCATCAGCTCGTCGAGCGTCGCGTCGGGGTTCTCGAGCAGGTGGCGCGCCGCGGCGGCGACCTCGATGAGGTTGTGCGGTGCCATGTTGGTCGCCATGCCGACGGCGATGCCCGAGGCTCCGTTGACGAGCAGGTTCGGGTAGGCCGCCGGCAGCACCGAGGGCTGGGTGAGCTGGTTGTCGTAGTTGGGCACGAAGTCGACGACGTCTTCGTCGAGCCCCTCGCACATCGCGACGGCGGAGGCTCGCATCCGCGCCTCGGTGTAGCGCGCCGCGGCGGGGCCGTCGTCGAGGGAGCCGAAGTTGCCGTGGCCGTCGACGAGCGGCACGCGCATCGTGAAGTCCTGCGCGAGCCGCACGAGCGCGTCGTAGATCGCCGTGTCGCCGTGCGGGTGCAGGCGGCCCATGACGTCGCCGACGACGCGCGCGCTCTTCACGTGCCCGCGGTCGGGGCGCAGCCCCATCTCCGACATCTGGAACAGGATGCGGCGTTGCACGGGCTTGAGCCCGTCGCGCGCGTCGGGCAGGGCGCGCGAGTAGATCACCGAGTACGCGTACTCGAGGAACGAGCCCTCCATCTCGGCGGAGACGTCGACGTCTTCGATGCGTTCGCCGGGGGCGGAGGTCGTGGTGCTGCCGCCGGTCGCGGAAGCGTTGTCGGCGGGGGGTGCAGGTGGGGGAGTCATAAGATCGGGGCCATGCTACCGGCGGCCCGATCTCACCGGTTCAGCCTCACCGACGTGCTGAGGAATTGCCTCGACGCGGTACGCGGCGACCGGGGAACGCTCGGGTTGCCCGCCGTCGATCACGCCGTCGTGCTGCTCGTCGACGGCCTCGGCCAGGTGCCCCTCGAGGCGCATCGCGGGTACGCCCGCCGACTCCTGGCGGCACCCCGATCGTCGGTCATCCAGTCGGTCTTCCCCTCGACGACGGCGTCGGCGCTGGCGTCGCTCACGACCGGCGAACTGCCCGGCGTCCACGGTCTCGTCGGCTACCTCGGCTTCGATTCGAGCGGCGATCGCGTCGTCAATCTGCTCACCGGGTGGGGGGCGGATCTCGATCCCGGCTCGTGGCAGCGCGTGCCGACGCTCTTCGAGCGCGCGGGGGCCGAGGGCATCCCTGCCTTCGCCGTGGGACCGGCGCGCTACCGGGATTCGGGGTTCACAGCAGCGGTGCTCCGCGGTGCCGAGTACCGCCCGGGCGACTCGATCGCCCACCGTTTCGCGGAGGTGCGGCGCATCCACGCGCAGCAGCCGCGATCGCTCACCTACGTGTACGCGCACGAGGTCGACGCGGCCGCGCACGCGAAGGGCGTCGGCTCCGACGCGTGGACGGCGGCGTTGGAAGACGTGGATGCCGCGGTCGCCGCGTTCGCGGGCGGGCTCGGAGCGCGCAGTGGGCTTCTCGTCACGGGCGACCACGGCGGGCTCGACATCCCGTTCGACGACCACGTCATCCTCGATCCCGCCCTGCTCGCGGGCGTCCGGCACGTGTCGGGGGAGCCGCGTTGTCTCGCGCTGCACCTGGAGCCCGGCGCCGACACCGACGAGGTGCTCGCGCGCTGGCAGGCAGCCGAGGGCAAGCGGGCGTGGATCGCGACGCGCGAGGAAGCCGTCGACGCCGGCTTCTTCGGCGAGGTCGACCCCGACGTGCTGCCGCGCATCGGCGACATCCTCGTGGCGGCCCGTTCCCGGATCGCCTACTACCCCGACGCCGGCGACCCCGGCCGCACGATGGTCGGCCAGCACGGCTCCCTCACCCCCGAGGAGCGCGACATCCCCCTCCTCCGTTTCGGAGCCTTCGGAAAGTAGCCCCTCTCACACGAGGGACCCGCGAGGGAGCTGGAGGAAGCCCCCCATCCGAGCAACAGAAGGAGGGTGCGGGCAGGGCCTCGCGAGTCAATCGGGGTAGGGGTCCCCGCTCTTGACTCGCGAGGCCCTGCCCGTGCCCGACCGACCTAGAGGTCGTCGTCGGTACGCGCCCCGAACACGATCTCGTCCCAGGAAGGCATGGACTGCCGCCCCTTCGAGCCGCGCTTGCCTTGGGGCCCGGTGGAGTTGCGGTCGCGCGCGGTGGGTTTCGTGCGCATCGACTCGACGGGCTGGTCGTCGCTCGTGTCGAGGGGAACCTCGATGAGCCGGACGGTACCCGTCGACGGATGCGCCGCGAGCGACTCTTCGTGGTCGGGGTCCATCGGGTCGCGTTCCCCGCGCCGCTTGCGCAGGGCTTCGAGCAGGTCGGCGGTCTGGTTCTTCTTCGCCGGGAGGGGTTCGGCGTCGCCGACGCGACCGTACGGGACGGGTTCGAGCAGCGGTCCCGTCTCGTCGCCCGCGGGCGTGACGGAGAAGGCTCCGCTGTCGAAGCGCGCGGCGTCGGGCTGTTCGCCGAGCGGCACGGCCCGCAGACGCGGTACGAGGTTGGTCGGCAGGTCGCCCTGCTGGGAGAGTGAGATCGCCTCCTGGTTGAGGGGTGCGAGCGTCGACTTCTTCGGCTCGAACGACCACCGCGCGTCGTGCTCGATCGTCTCGGCGACGAAGGTGAGTTTCACGATCCAGCCTCCGCCTTCCTCTTTCCACGACGCCCAGCGTTCGCTGATGGCGTGGGCGTCGGCGAGGCGACGGCGGATGACGGAGCCGAAGGTGGCCCCGCCGCCGAACGGGTCGGTGTCGGCGGCGAGTTGCACGGGCACCCCGAGCGCCGACTCGATGACGTACTCGCGTTCGGCGAGCACAGGGCCTTCGAACCGCTGCACGTACTCGAGCGGCACCCCGGTGATGGCGGCGACGTCTTCGGCCGACATCCCGGCGCGGATGTGCGACTGGATCTCGCGGGGCGAGAGCTTGCGGGCGTCGCCGGCGGCCGGCGACGACTGGCGCAGTCGTGACTGCAGCACGTCGTCGATCGCGACGCGATAGCGGGTGCCCTCGTCGGAGGCGACGAGCAGTGAGCCGTCCTCCACGCCGATGACTTTGAGTTCCTGCATCGAGCCCCTCCTCTCCGGGGTCAGGATGCCACGGCTCGTCGCCGATTGCGGGGAATAACGCGGGCGCGCCGGAAGTTGTCTCGACCGCGACCAACGGCGGATTCCGGGTGGTTTGCGAATCCAGGTTCGATCATGCAGACTGACGCCGCCGAATCGCACCCCGGCAGTAACACACGAGATGGATGGGCATGGCAACCGACTACGACGCACCGCGGAAGACCGACGAGGACACCGAGTCCATCCAGGCCCTTCAGGAGCGCACCCCGGACAAGCTGTCGGGGGTCGTCGACGTCGATGACGCCTCGGCAGATGGATTCGAACTGGGCGGGGCGGATCTGTCCGACCTCGACCTGGATGTGGTCGTGCTCCCGCCGCAGGAGGACGAGTTCACGTGCGTCAGCTGCTTCCTGGTGAAGCACCAGTCGCAGCATGACCACGACACGAAGCTCGGCGCCGTCTGCAAGGACTGCGCGGCCTGATTGAAGGCGAGGGCGCTTTCGCGCCGTCGCTCAGGCCGCGCCGGTCGCCGTCTCGGCGGCCGGAGCCAGGTCTCGACACGCGGCTTCGCCGCTACTCGACCACCGAGGTGAGGGCCGCCGCGAGCTCTCGCGGACGGCGGGTCGACACGAGCCAGTAGGGCGTCGGGTCGTCGGGGTCGGTGAGCTCGACGCGCACGACGCCGGAGAGCCACGGTCGCAGCAGCAGCCAGGCTCGGGCGTCGAGTCGCGTGCCGCGCTCGGCGAAGGCGTCGGCGCCCTCGTGCGCCGTCACCGCACCCACGTAGGAACGCTCGATGCGCGCCCGGCCCGCGCGCAGCATCCCGTCGGTCACCTCGATCAGCGGGGTGGTCACGACGAGGGTGACGACGATGGCGACGTAGAGCACGCCCGCGCTCACATAGCCGGCGATCACCGAGATCGGCAGGAAGACGAGCAGGCTCGCGGGGATGACGAGCGCCGTGGCGACGAACACCCACCAGGCGGGCCAGAGTCGCTCCCGATAGACGGCGGGCGGTTCGCGGTCCTGCATTGCCCCATTCGACCATGGACTAGCCTCGGTGGGGTGACCGAGTCGATCGAGGTGCTGTTCACCGGCGCCCTCCCGGTCTACGCGCACCCGGGCGATGCCGGCGCCGACCTCGTCTCGACCGAGGATGTCGTGCTCGCCCCGGGGGAGCGCGCGACCGTGCCGACCGGCCTCTCGATCGCGCTGCCGAACGGGTACGTCGGTTTCGTCGTGCCCCGCAGCGGTCTGGCGATGAGGCACGGCATCACGATCGTCAACTCGCCGGGCACGGTGGATGCCGGCTACCGCGGCGAGATCCGCATCACCCTGCTCAACACCGACGCCCGCGAGTCGTACGCCATCTCCGCCGGCGACCGGATCGCGCAACTGATCGTCATGACCTTGCCGCGTGTGAGGTTCGTCGAGGTCGAGCGACTTCCGGGCAGCGAGCGCGGCGAGGGCGGGTTCGGTTCGACCGGCTATCGACAGAGCCCCACCGGCTCTCAACAGAAGGCTTCCTCGTGAGCGACCTCGAGCATCCCAAGTCCGCCCCCGACGATCGGGCCACCGCCGGCCCGTTCGACGAGTCCGAGGCCAACCCGGTGCGACCGTACGTCGATCTCGGCGGCATCAAGCTGCTGCCCCGACCCGAGCTCGCGGTGCGACTCGAGGTCGAGGAGGGCAACAAGCGCGTCGTGGCCGTCGCGCTCGACTACGCGGGCTCCACGCTCCAGTTGCAGCCCTTCGCGGCACCGCGGTCGAGCGGCCTCTGGCACGAGATCCGCGCGCAGATCGTGCAGCAGATCGAGAAGCAGGGCGGGCGCACCCAGGAGACGACCGGTCCGTTCGGGCCGGAGCTGCGTGCGGAGTTGCCGGCGCCGAGCGGTCAGGGCAGCCGCATCGCACGTTTCGTCGGCGTCGACGGCCCGCGCTGGTTCCTCCGCGGTGTGATCAGCGGCGAAGCGGCGGTCAACCCCGAGGCGGCGGCGCGCGTCGAGGAGTTGCTGCGCAGCATCGTCGTCGTGCGCGGGTCGACTCCGATGCCGCCGCGCGACCTCATCCCGCTGCACGTGCCGGGCTCGGTGCAGGGTGCGACAGCGACCGGTGCGACGCCGACCGGTGCCGCCCCCACCACCGGTACCACGCCCACCGGCCCGGCGACCGCCGTCTGATGGCCGCGGCGACCGATCCCTCGACGCCCGATCCCGACCAGGGGAACGACGCCGTCCCGACGTTCCGCGAGGCGATGGCGGCCGCCGCGCAGCGCTCGGGCCTCGGGCGGGTGAAGCCGGGGGAGACCCCGACGGCCGGCGCGCTGCTCTCGGCGATCGGCGGCATCCGCGGCCTCGTCGAGTCGATCGTGCCCGGTCTCGGCTTCCTCGTGACCTACACGATCACGAAGGAGCTGCTGCCGTCGGTGCTCGCGCCGCTGGCGCTCTCGGTGATCTTCATCATCGTCCGGGTGCTCACCCGCCAGTCGGTGACGACGGCGCTCGCGGGGGCGCTCGGCATCGGGATCTCCGCCGCACTCGCCCTGTTCACAGGCAATGCCAACGACAACTTCGTGCCCGGGTTCTTCATCAACGCCACCGTGCTGCTCGTCATGCTGGTGAGCCTCGCGGTGCGGCGTCCGTTCGTCGGCGTGCTCGTCGGCCTGCTGCTGAACGACGACGACTGGCGCAAGGATCCCGCGAAGCTGCGGGTCGCGGCGATCGCCACCATCCTGTGGGCGACGCTCTCGGCGCTGCGCCTCGCGGTGCAGGTGCCGCTCTATTTCGCCTCGACCGCCGACGCCCTCGCGGCGACGAAACTCATCATGGGCGTGCCGCTCTATGCGGGTCTGCTCTGGGTGACCTGGCTGCTGGTCCGCACGGCGTGGCGCGCACGCGAGGAGCCGGACGACGGACGCTGAGGGTGGTAGATTTATCTTGATGTCAAGATAAATTGCCCCGGCCGAGCGAGTTCATCGGGCTTAGGCTTGGCTTACTGGCAGCGGCGCCACGCCGCGGTCAGGATGGGTGCCGAGAGAGGCTCGACAAGGGCCGCGCACGAGGAGACGCCATGTCGCAGGTCAACAGCTTCGGATCGAAGGACACCCTCACCGTCGGGGGCACCGAGTACGAGATCTTCCGCATCGACAAGGTCCCGGGCTACGACAAGCTCCCGTTCAGCCTCAAAGTGCTGCTCGAGAACCTCCTCCGCACCGAAGACGGCGCCAACGTCACCAAGTCGCAGATCGAGGCGCTCGGCGCCTGGAATCCGGCCGCCGACCCCGACACCGAGATCCAGTTCACGCCGGCGCGCGTCGTCATGCAGGACTTCACCGGCGTCCCGTGCATCGTCGACCTCGCGACGATGCGCGAAGCGGTCACGGCGCTCGGCGGCGACCCCGACAAGATCAACCCGCTCTCGCCCGCCGAGATGGTCATCGACCACTCGGTCATCGCCGACCTCTTCGGCACCGAGAACGCCCTCGAGCGCAACGTCGAGATCGAGTACCAGCGCAACGGCGAGCGCTACCAATTCCTCCGCTGGGGCCAGACGGCATTCCAGGACTTCAAGGTCGTGCCGCCCGGCACCGGCATCGTGCACCAGGTCAACATCGAGCACCTCGCGAAGGTCATCTACGACCGCACGAACGGTGGCGTCCTCCAGGCCTACCCCGACACGTGCGTCGGTACCGACTCCCACACGACGATGGTCAACGGCCTCGGCGTGCTCGGCTGGGGCGTGGGCGGCATCGAGGCCGAGGCCGCGATGCTCGGGCAGCCGGTGTCGATGCTCATCCCGCGCGTCGTCGGCTTCAAACTCACGGGCGAGATCCCGGCGGGGGTGACGGCGACGGATGTCGTGCTCACGATCACCGATCTGCTGCGCAAGCACGGCGTGGTCGGCAAGTTCGTCGAGTTCTACGGTGCCGGGGTGGCGTCCGTGCCGCTCGCCAACCGCGCGACCATCGGCAACATGAGCCCGGAGTTCGGCTCGACCGCGGCGATGTTCCCGATCGACGACGTGACGCTCGAGTACCTCCGTCTCACGGGCCGCGACGAGCAGTCGGTCGCACTCGTCGAGGCCTACGCGAAGCTGCAGTCGCTCTGGCACGACCCGTCGATCGAGCCCGCGTTCAGCGAGTACATGGAGCTCGACCTCGGCACGGTCGTGCCGTCGATCGCCGGCCCGAAGCGCCCGCAAGACCGCATTCTGCTGTCGGAGTCGAAGTCGCAGTTCGAGAAGGACATCGTCGGCTACATGACGGCGAGCACCAACCACGACATCGTCGACCTCGAGTCGAAGCACTCGTTCCCGACGTCCGACCCGGGCAACACCCCGGGCGTCGAAGAGGAGGAGACCCGCGAGGTGCACATCTCGTCCGGTGCTCCCGCGGCGGCGTCCAAGCCAGTCAAGGTGACGACCCCCGAGGGCACGTCCTACCTCCTCGACAACGGCGCGGTGACGCTCGCGGCGATCACCTCGTGCACGAACACGTCGAACCCGTCTGTCATGATCGCCGCCGGCCTCCTCGCGCGGAACGCCGTCGACAAGGGACTCAAGCGCAAGCCGTGGGTCAAGACGACGCTCGGCCCGGGCTCGAAGGTCGTCACCGACTACTACGAGAAGTCGGGTCTCGACAAGTCGCTCGAGGCCGTCGGCTTCTACACGGTCGGCTACGGCTGCACGATCTGCATCGGCAACTCGGGCCCGCTCATCGACGAGGTCTCGGCGGCCGTCAACGACCACGACCTCGCGGTCACCGCGGTGCTCTCGGGCAACCGCAACTTCGAGGGCCGCATCAGCCCCGACGTGAAGATGAACTACCTCGCGTCGCCGCCGCTCGTCGTCGCGTACGCCCTCGCGGGGTCGATGCACTTCGATTTCGAGACGGATGCCCTCGGCAAGGACTCCGACGGCAACGACGTGTTCCTCCGGGACATCTGGCCGTCGCCCGACGAGGTGCAGCAGACGATCGACTCGTCGATCTCGCGCGAGCAGTTCATCAAGCAGTACGCGACGGTGTTCGACGGCGACGAGCGCTGGACGAGCCTGCCCACGCCGACCGGCCCGATCTTCGAGTGGGACGAGAACTCGACCTACGTGCGCAAGCCCCCGTACTTCGACGGCATGACGATGGAACTCACGCCCGTCGCCGACATCCACGGTGCCCGAGTCATGGCGACGCTCGGCGACTCGGTGACGACCGACCACATCAGCCCGGCCGGCAACATCAAGGCCGGCACGCCCGCCGCGCAGTACCTCACCGAGCACGGCGTCGACCGCGTCGACTTCAACTCGTACGGCTCGCGTCGCGGTAACCACGAGGTGATGATCCGCGGCACCTTCGCGAACATCCGCCTGAAGAACGCGCTCCTCGCGGCGGTCAACGACGGCAACGTCGTCGAGGGCGGCTACACGCGCGACTTCACGCAGCCCGGCGGCCCGCAGTCGTACATCTACGACGCGTGCATGAACTACCAGGCGCAGGGCACGCCGCTCGTGATCTTCGGCGGCAAGGAGTACGGCTCCGGCTCGTCGCGTGACTGGGCGGCGAAGGGCACCTCGCTGCTCGGCGTCAAGGCCGTCATCACCGAGAGCTTCGAGCGCATCCACCGTTCCAACCTCATCGGGATGGGCGTCGTGCCGCTGCAGTTCCCGGCGGGTGAGTCGTGGGAGTCGCTGGGCCTCGACGGCACCGAGATCGTGTCGATCGCGGGACTCGAGGAGCTCAACGAAGGCCGCACGCCGAAGACGGTCAAGGTCACCGCGGCGCCGTCGGAGTTCTCGCCCGAGGGCAAGCAGACGGTCGAGTTCGACGCGGTCGTGCGCATCGACACCCCCGGTGAGGCCGACTACTACCGCAACGGCGGCATCCTGCAGTACGTGCTCCGCAGCCTCGTCTGAGCGGCCGTCTGAGCGGTTCGGAGTCAACCTCCAGGTGGATGCGGAACTCCCTCAGTAGGCTCAAGGCATGAGCCTGCTCGAGGGGATCTCCGGACCGCGCGACCTCGATCGCCTCTCCAAATCGGAACTCGTCGAGCTCGCGGCGGAGATCCGGCGCTTCCTCGTGACCGAGGTCTCGAAGACGGGCGGGCATCTCGGTCCGAACCTCGGGGTCGTCGAGCTCACGATGTCGATCCATCGGGTGTTCGACTCTCCGCGCGACGCCGTCGTCTGGGACACGGGGCACCAGAGCTACGTGCACAAGCTGCTGACCGGCCGTCAAGACTTCAGTCGCCTGCGTATGAAGGGCGGTCTCGCCGGCTACCCGCAGCGCTCCGAGAGCGAGCACGACATCGTCGAGTCGTCGCACGCCTCGAGTTCGCTGTCGTGGGCCGACGGCATCTCGCGCGCCTTCACCATGACCGGGCAGGCCGACCGGCACGTCGTCGCCGTCGTCGGGGACGGCGCCCTCACGGGCGGCATGACGTGGGAGGCGCTCAACAACATCTCCGACGACAACTCGCGCCGCCTGGTGATCGTCGTCAACGACAACGGCCGCTCCTACGCGCCGACGATCGGCGGCATGGCGCGCTTCCTCAACGACGTGCGCACCCGCCGGTCCTACCGCAGCCTGCACCGCACGAGCCGCGCGGTCTTCCAGCGGCTCGGGCCCGCGGGTCGCGCGGTCTACCGCGGCACCCGCGGTGCCGTCCACGGCTTCCTCTCCCGGTTCACCAACAACGAGGCGCTCTACTCGAACCTCGACATCAAGTACCTCGGGCCGGTGCACGGACACGACCTCGCCGCCCTTGAGGAGACACTCACCCAGGCCCGCGACTACAACGCGCCGGTGATCGTGCACGTCATCACCGAGAAGGGCCACGGGTACGGTCCCGCGGTGGCCGACATCGCCGACCAGTTCCACGCCGTCGGCCAGATCGACCCGGAGACGGGTGAGCCGGTGGAGGCCCCGTCGCGGCCGTCGTGGACGAGCGTCTTCGCCGACGAGATCGTCGACATCGCCGATGCCGAACCACGCGTCGTGGGCATCACGGCCGCGATGCTCAGGCCGACCGGGCTGCACCGGTTCGCCGAGAAGCACCCCGACCGCGTGTTCGACGTCGGCATCGCCGAGCAGCACGCCGTGACGAGCGCCGCCGGTCTCGCGTTCGGCGGACTGCATCCGGTCGTCGCCCTCTACGCGACGTTCGTCAACCGCGCATTCGACCAGATCCTCATGGATGTCGCGCTGCACAAGGCGGGCGTCACCTTCGTGCTCGACCGCGCCGGTGTCACCGGGCCTGACGGCCCGAGTCACCACGGGATGTGGGACCTCGCGATCCTGCAGGCGGTACCCAACATCAAGATCGCCGCGCCGCGCGACTCCACCCGGCTCCGTGAAGAGTTGCGTGAGGCCGTCGCGGTCGACGACGCACCCACGGTGCTGCGCTTCTCGAAGGGCAGCGTCGGCGGTGAGATGGATGCCGTGCGGCGCACCGCGGACGGCGTCGACGTGCTGCGCGAGGCCGCCCACCGCGACGTGCTCATCGTGACCGTCGGCCCGATGGCGAAGCTCGGGCTGCAGGTCGCGGAGCGTCTCGCGGCGCAGGGGATCGGCGCGACGGTCGTCGACCCGCGCTGGGTGGTGCCCGTGCCGCGGTCGATCATCGAGCTCGCCCGCGACTACCGACTCGTCGTCTCGATCGAGGACGGCATCCGTGTCGGCGGGATCGGCACGCGCATCCGCCAGGACCTGCGGGCGGCTGGGGTGGACACGGCGGTCGACGAGCTCGGGCTTCCCGACGAGTTCCTCGACCACGGCGACCGTGCGGACATCCTCACCGAGGTGGGCCTCTCCGATCAGCGCATCGCCCGCGACATCGTCTCCCAGGTGCTCGGCACCCGCATCCCGGTCGCCCGGCCGTTGCCGGATGAGCAGGACGTCTCCGTGCGCTCGGAGCTTCGCGAGCGGGAATAGATCCGCCGTCGGCGGCGGTTGTTCACTCTCGGCGGAACGCGCCCGGCGGGTCGCGTCGGGGGTGGGCGCTAGCTTTGACGTCGGGCGATCGCCCCACCACCACGGAGGAACCATGACGGATACGACTGCGCCCGCAGGGCCCTCCACTGCCTCGGTCCCGGTGGTCGCCGACCGCCTCGACACCCGGTCGCGCCAGGCTCTCGTGCTGCTGCTCGCCGCGGTCTTCGTCGTGTTCCTCAACGAGACGACGATGAGCGTCGCCATCCCGACGATCATCGAGGATCTCGGCATCACGGCCGCGAGCGGTCAGTGGCTCACGACGGCGTTCGCCCTCACCCTCGCGGTCGTCATCCCGATCACCGGCTGGCTGCTGCAGAGACTCAGCACGCGCCAGGTCTTCACCGTCGGCATGTCGCTGTTCGCCGCGGGCACGCTCATCGCGGCGACCGCGCCGCTGTTCGGCGTGCTCGTCCTGGGTCGCGTCGTACAGGCGAGCGGCACGGCGCTCATGATGCCGCTCATGATGACGACGGTGCTCACGATCGTGCCGATGCACCTCCGCGGTCGCATCATGGGGCGAATCTCGATCGTCATGTCGGTCGCACCCGCCGTCGGACCCGCCATCTCGGGCGTTCTGCTGCAGGCGTTCGATCACCAGTGGCGCGCGCTCTTCTGGGTGATGCTGCCGATCGCTCTGGCGATGTTGGCGATCGGCATCTGGCGCGTGCCCAATGTGTCCGAGCTGCGCCGGGTGCCGCTCGACGTGCCGTCGGTGCTGCTCTCCGCGATCGGCTTCAGCGGGTTCGTCTACGGGCTCTCGAGCATCGGCGAGGCCGCCGATACCGGCACGCTTCTGCCGCCGTGGGTTCCTCTCGCGATCGGCGTCGTGTTCCTCGTGCTGTTCGCCCTGCGCCAGTTCACGCTGCAGCGACGCGACGCCGCGTTCCTCGACCTGCGCACGTTCTCATCGCGCACGTTCACGATCGCGGTCATCATGCTCTCGATCGGCATGCTGTCGCTGTTCGGCATGGTCATCCTGCTGCCGATCTACCTGCAGAACGCGCTCGACCTGCCGACGACGACGATCGGTCTCATGCTGCTGCCCGGGCCGCTGCTCTCGGGCCTGCTCGGTCCCATCGTCGGCCGCATCTACGACAAGGTCGGCCCGCGGCCGCTCGTCGTGCCCGGGGCGATCGTGCTCAGCCTCTCGTTCTGGGTGTTCGCCCTCGGCCTCGGCGTCGGCACCCCCATCTGGGTCGTCGTCCTCGCGAACGTGCTGCTCGGCCTCGGGCTCGCCGGTCTCTTCACGCCGCTCTTCTCGAGCGGTCTCGGTTCGCTCCCGCCGCACCTGTACTCGCACGGTTCAGCACTCGTCGCGACACTGCAGCAGGTCGCGGGTGCCGCGGGCACGGCGATCTTCATCGCCCTGCTCGCGATCGGGATGGCGGGCGCCGGCGAGACCGACGTGACGATCGCGTCGCCTGAACAGATCGTCGCGGGTGTGCACCTCGCGTTCATGGTCGGTGCCGTCGTGTCGCTCGTGAACATCGCCGTGTCGTTCTTCGTGCGGCGTCCGGTCGAGGCTCAAGGGGCACCCGCGCACGGCGGGCACTGACTCAACCTCGGTGGTCGAGTAGCCGCCGCAGGCGGCGTGTCGAGACCCGGGAGCGCGGTCTCGACACGCGCTTCGCGCTACTCGACCACCGAGATGGCGGTCTTCCTAAGCGACGCCCTTGATCGGCGGCGTGTGGAACGTCGAGCCGAAGACCCGTTCGCTCGCACCGACCCGGTCGAGGTACGGCGTCGCGCCTCCCATCTGGAACGGCCAGCCCGCGCCGAGCAGCAGGCAGAGGTCGATGTCCTCCGCCGCGTGCACGACGTCGCCCTCGAGCATCCGGTGGATCTCATCGGCGAGGCCGTCTTCGACGCGCGCGCGCAGTTCCTCCGCGGTGTACGGCTTCGCGTCGGCCGGGCGGTGCTTCGCGACGATCGCGAGCGCCTTCTTGTCGATCTTGCCGGTCGGCTTGCCCTTGCCGTCCTTCTCGAGCAGTACGTTCGCTTCGGCGAGCTCGTGCAGCGCCTGCGACTCGAAGAACCGCTCGGGGAACGCCGTGTGGTGCGTGTCGAGCACGTGGGCGCCGACCTTGAGCCCGACGAGGTCGAGCAGCACGAACGGGTCCATCGGCAGGCCGAACGGCTTGACGGCCTCGACGACGGCGGACGGCTCCGTGCCGACCTCGAGTGCGTGCATCGCCTCGCCGAGCAGCTTGGCGAGGATGCGGTTGACGACGAAGCCGGGCGTGTCGGCCGTGATGACCGCGGTCTTGCGCAGCTGCTGCGCGACGGCCATCGCGGTCGCCAGGGTCTCGTCGGTGGTCTTCGGCGTCTTCACGACCTCGATGAGCGGCATGACCGCGACGGGGTTGAAGAAGTGGAAGCCGACGACTCGCTCCGGGTGCTTCAGCTTCGCGCCGATCTGCTCGACCGAGAGCGACGACGTGTTCGTGGCGAGGATCGCTTCGGGCGAGATGTGCTTCTCGACGTCGGCGAACACCGTCTGCTTGACGCCGAGCTCCTCGAAGACGGCCTCGATGACCCAGTCGCAGTCGGCGAAGTCGGCCTTGTCGGTCGTCCCGGTCACGAGCTCCTTGAGGCGGTTGGCCTCGTCGGCGTCGATGCGGCCCTTGCCGAGCAGCTCGTCGATCTCGCCGTGGATGGTCGCGACGCCCTTGTCGACGCGCTCCTGGTCGAGGTCGGTGATGACCACCGGCACCTGGAGTCGCCGCACGAAGAGCAGCGCGAACTGCGTCGCCATGAGACCCGCGCCGATGACACCGACCTTCGTGACCTTGCGGGCGAGCGCTTTGTCGGGCGCCCCCGCGGGCTTCTTCGCGCGCTTCTGCACGAGGTTGAACGCGTAGATCGACGCACGGAACTGGTCGCCCGAGATGAGGTCGGCCAACGCCTCGTCCTCCGCGGCGAACCCCGTCTTCTTGTCGGTGTTCTTCGCCGCCTTGAGCAGCTCGAGCGCCGCGTAGGGGCTCTTCGCGACCCGGCCGATACGCGAGGCGAGGGTCTTCTCGGCGATGCCGATCGCGACATCCCACTTCACCGCGCGCTCGATCTTGCCGGGTTCGTTCTTGCGCTTGACCTTGATCGTGCCGGTCAGCACGCCGTCGGCCCACCTCAGCGAGTCCTCGAGGAAGTTCGCCGGCCCGAACATCGCATCGGCGATGCCGAGCTCGAACACCTGGGGGCCCTTGAGCATCCTGTTGTTCTTGAGCGGGTTGGAGATGACGACCTCGAGAGCGTTCTCGATGCCGATCAGGTTGGGCAGCAACCACGCGCCGCCCCAGCCGGGGATGATGCCGAGGAACACCTCGGGCAGCGCGAAGGCCGGCACCGACGAGTCGACCGTGCGGTAGGTCGCGTTGAGACCGATCTCCACGCCACCGCCGAGCGCGAGCCCGTTGTAGAAGACGAACGACGGCACTCCGAGGTCGGAGAGCTTGCCGAGCGCCTCGTGGCCGAGCTGCGCCATGAGCAGACCCGTCTCGCGATCGGGGATGTCGCCCACCTTCGACAGGTCGGCGCCCGCCGCGAAGATGAACTGCTTGCCGATGACGGCAACCCCGTCGATCTCGTTCTTGGCCGCGCGGCCCTTCAACTCGTCGAGGCGCTCGGAGAACTCGAGCAGCGTGGCGGGTCCGAGCGTCGACGGGCGCGTGTGGTCGCGGCCATTGTCGAGCGTGAGCAGCGCGAGGGTCTTGCCGCTCGGCATCCGGATGTCGCGCACGTAGGAGTGCGTGACGACCTCGTCGGGGTCGAGCCCGACCAGCTTGCTGAAGTCGGTCACTTCTTGGCTCCCTTGTAGTGCGGGTTCTCCCAGATGATGCTGCCGCCCTGGCCGAGGCCGACACACATCGCCGTGAGGCCGTAGCGCACGTCGGGACGTTCCTCGAACTGCCGGGCGAGCTGGATCATGAGCCGCACGCCCGACGAGGCGAGCGGATGCCCGATCGCGATCGCACCACCCCACGGGTTGACGCGCGGATCCTCGTCGTCGATGCCGAAGTGGTCGAGCAGCGACAGCACCTGCACGGCGAACGCCTCGTTGAGCTCGAACAGTCCGATGTCGTCGATCGTCAGGCCCGCCTTGCGCAGCGCCTTCTCGGTCGACGGGATCGGGCCGATGCCCATGACCTCGGGCTCGACGCCGGCGAACGCGAACGACACCATCCGCATCTTGGTCGTGAGACCGAGATCCTTCGCGGTGTCGGCGCTCGCAAGCAGCGACACGGTCGCGCCGTCGGTGAGCGGCGACGCGTTGCCGGCGGTGACCCGCCCGTGCGGGCGGAACGGCGTCTTGAGGGTCGCGAGACCTTCCATCGTCGTCTCGGGGCGCAGCCCCTCGTCGGTCGTGGCGAGGCCCCAGCCCTGCTCGCTCTTGATGGCGACGGGGATGAGGTCGGGCTGGATCTTGCCCGCGGCGTAGGCGGCGGCGACCTTCTGCTGGCTGAGCATGCCGAACCGGTCGCTGCGCTCCTTGGTGAGCGACGGGAAGCGGTCGTGCAGACGCTCGGCCGTGTTGCCCATGTTGAGCGCCTGCGGGTCGACGAGCTTCTCGGCGAGGAACCGCGGGTTCGGGTCGGCGCCTTCACCCATCGGGTGGTGCCCCATGTGCTCGACACCGCCGGCGATGGCGACGTCGTACATGCCGACGCCGATCATGCTGCCGACCGTGGCGACGGAGGTCATCGCGCCCGCGCACATGCGGTCGATCGCGAAGCCCGGAACGGTGATGGGCAGACCGGCGAGGATCGCGGCGGTGCGCCCGATCGTGAGCCCCTGATCACCCGTCTGGGTGGTGGCGGCGATCGCGACGTCGTCGACGCGTTCCGGCGGGAGGTTCGGGTTGCGCTCGAGCAGCCCGATCATGGCCTTCACGATGAGATCGTCAGCCCGGGTGTTCCAGTACTGACCCTTCTCACCGGCTCGCCCGAACGGGGTCCTCACCCCGTCGACGAACACGACGTCCTTCACCTCGGCCACGATGCCTCCACCTCTACTAGATCGGCTTGCTTCTCGATCCTAGGCAGGGGGTTTTGGGCCCGAGAATCCTTTGACTATTCCGACGACTCGGGCAGTTCGGGGGTTTCCGGCTGTTGTGGGTTCTCCACGAAGGCTTGCGCGATCAACTGTGCGGTTGCCTCAATCTGCCAGTCCCGTGCGCCGAGCTCCCGCAGCGCCTCCCCGACGGCTCCTGCGTCGATGTCGGCGGGCGGCGCCCACGCCACGCGGCGCAGGGTGTCGGGGGTGAGCACGTTCTCGGTCGGGATGTTGAGCTCCTCCGACCGCGCGACCACGGCGGCGCGGGCGCGCTTGAGCCTGCCGTCCGCTTCTGGGTTCTTGTCGGCCCACACCCGGGGCGGCGGCATCCCGTCGCCGGGCGGGCGGCTGACCGGCAGGTCGTCGGTCGTGAGCCCGCGCTCGACGGCACCCCACCAGCGGTCGAGCTGCGAGCGGCTGGCGCGGCCGTTGAACTCCTTCAGGGCCGCGAGGTCGCGCTTGCTCTGCGGCAGCGCGCGCGCCGCGGCGAGGAGCGACGCGTCGGGCACGAGCCGACCGGGCGCGCTGTCGATCTCGCGCGCGTAGTCGTCGCGCGCGATCCACAGCTCGCGGGCGACGGCGAGGTTGCGCTGTTGGCGCAGCGCGTGGATGCCGGACAGACGCCGCCACGGATCGTGCCGCGAGACGGGCTCGCGGTGCAGCACGGCCTCGAACTCCTGCCGAGCGATCTCGGTCTTGCCCTCCTGCTCGAGCAGCTCCGCGATCTTGTCGCGCAGGTCGGGCAGCAGCTCGACGTCGAGCGCCGCGTAGACGAGCCAGCTCTGCGGCAGCGGACGGGTCGACCAGTCGGCGGCCGAGTGCTCCTTGGCGAGGTGGATGCCGAGAAGGTCTTCGACGACGGTGCCGAGGCCGACGCGGGGGAGCCCGGCGAGCCGTGCGCCGAGTTCGGTGTCGAACAGCGATTCCGGGTCGAGTCCGACTTCGCGCAGGCAGGCGAGGTCTTGGCTCGCGGCGTGCAGGATCCACTCCTCGCCGGCCATCACCTCCGCGAGCTCCGAGAAGTCGCCGATCGCGGGTGGGTCGAAGAGGAACGACCCGGATCCGCGGCGGTAGACCTGGATCAGGTAGGCGCGCTGGGAGTAGCGGAACCCCGAGGCGCGTTCCGCGTCGACGGCGAACGGGCCGGTGCCCTGAGCGAGTTTCGCGACGGCGTCCCGGTACTGCTCGACGGTGTCGAGCACCTCGACGTGCTCGTGGGTCGTGTGCGCCGCGGCGGGCTTCGGAGCCTGAGCGGGTTCGCGTACCGGGGCGGGTTCGCGTGCCGGTGCGGGTTCGCGTACCTCGGCAGGTTCGCGAGCTGCCGGGGGCGGCGACGCAGCCGGACGCATCGGCTCGCTGTCCGGGGCGTGCGAGAAGAGGCCGTCAGCCACGCGCCGCTCGGCGATTCGGCAGCAGGCCGACGGCATCGGGCGTCGGCGGCAGCCCGGCGAGGCGACACAGCAGGTCGCTCCAGGCTTCGACGGAGGCACCGACGCCCGCGGCGTCGGGGGTCCACGAGGCGCGCACCTCGAGCTGAGCGCCGTCGCCCTGACCGGCGAGTTCGCCGAAGCCCGTGGAGAGCACCTTGGTGGCGGTGCCGGACGCGGCCGTGTAGCCGGCGTCGCGGGAGGTGAGGGAGTCGACGAGCCACGACCAGGCGACCTCGGCGACGAACGGGTCGAGACCGATGTCGGTCTCGAGCGGTGCCTGCGCGAAGCACACCACGCGGAACGCCCCGCCCCAGGCCTCGGGCTCTTCGGGGTCGTAGAGCAGCACGAACCTGCCGGTGCCCAGCACCGAGTCGAGGCCGTGCTTCACGGGGATGACGTCGGCGGCCATCGCGATCGCGTGCGGCGCGAGTCCGCCCGGTGCGGGGATCTCGCCGAGCTGCAACTCCGGACGGATGGTGGCACCGCGAACCGCGGTCAACGCACGACCGAACACGGCCGGAACGACCGGTTCGTACGCATCAGAGGCCACGAAAGGAACACTAGGGTTCATGACAGGGGCCCGTCACGTGCCACGCCGACACCGATCACGTCGCGAGGGTGGCGGCCACTGAGGAGGACGGCATGCGCACCCGCACGAAAATCGCCGTCGGCGGCGTCGTCGGAACCCTCGCGCTCGTCGGGGCGGCGGCTGTCGCGACCGCCACCGTCGCGGTGCTCGTGGCCCGCAGAGTGATCATCCCGCCGTCGCGTCGCGAGGAGGATGTCGCGGTGCGTGCCGTCGACCTCGACGAGGGACTCATCGTGCTCGACCGCACTCCCGACTCACTCCTCCCCGGCGACTACAGCTTCTGGTTCACGCGGGAGTCGGGCCATGCGCGTCTCGGCGAGATCGTCGCGACGACCTCCGATTCGGTGACCCGCCGCATCCTCGGGGTCGACCTGGGCGACCTCACCACGGCGCGTCGCGGTCGGCTGACCGGCTGGTTCTACCTGACGCCCGCCGACCTCGGCGTCGCATTCGACGACATCGACATCGCCACCCCGCTCGGCGACGCCCCCGCGTGGCTCGTCCCGCCGGCGTCGGGGGAGTCCGGCACGCGCTGGGCGATCCACGTGCACGGGCGCGCCGTGCGGCGCCCCGAGACGCTGCGTGCGGTGCCGATCTTCCGCGAGGCGGGGTTCACCTCGCTCGTCGTCTCCTATCGCAACGACGGCGAGGCGCCGCGCAGCGACGACTTCCGCTACGCGCTCGGCGACCGTGAGTGGCTGGATGTCGACGCGGCGATGCGCTACGCGGTCAGTCACGGTGCGACCGAGCTGGTGCTCGTCGGCTGGTCGATGGGTGGAGCGACGGTGCTGCAGGCGCTGACCCGCTCGACCTTCGGCGACCGCGTCGCGGGCGTCATCCTCGAGTCGCCGGTCGTCGATTGGATCGCGGCGCTCGACTTCCAGGTGAGGGTGCGTCGGCTGCCCGTGTTCGTGCGGTCGTTCGTCATCCTGCTCTTCCAGAAGCGCTGGGGGAGGATCTTCACGGGTCTCGCCGAGCCACTCGACGTCGACCGCCTCGACTTCGTGACGCGAGCCCGCGAACTCGATCGGCCGATGCTCGTGCTGCACAGCGACGACGACGGCTTCGTGCCCTCGACGGCGTCCCGCGCCCTCGCCGTCGCACGGCCCGACATCGTGACCTTCGAGGCGTTCGAGGTCGCCCGCCACACGAAGCTGTGGAACTACGACCGCGAGCGCTGGGAGGGTGCCATCCGCGGCTGGCTCGCGAAGCTGCCGCGCTGACCCGCGGGTCTCGCTACGGGGTCGGACGCCACCGCGCGTAGAGCGTGCCGGTGTCGTCGGCGAGAAGTTGCGTGAGCTCCAGGTCGCGCGGCCCGGGGGCGGCTCCGCCGAAGAGCACCTGCGGACGGCCGAGGATGCGCGGCACCGTCGTGAGGCAGAGCTCGTCGACGAGATCGGCGGCGAGCAGCTGGCCGACGAGACGCGGACCGCCCTCGCAGACGACGCGCGCGAGTCCCCGCTCGCGGAGCGCCTCGAGCAGGCGGGACAACGGCACGGCGCGGTCGCCGTCGACCGCGAGATATTCGAACGGTGCCGAGAAGGTGCGGCGTGCGCGGTCTTCCGCGCCGGAGGGGCCGACCACGAGGATGCGACCGGGCTCGATGTCGTCACGCACGGCCGCCCCGGTGAAGTCGCCGGTCGTCGTCAGCACCGTGAGATGCGTGCGTCTCGGTACGAGGCCCGGCTCGGCGCGCAGCGTCGCCGCGCCCACGAGCACGGTGTCGCTGACCGAGCGGATGGCGCCGAGCACGAGGCGATCGGCACCCGCCGTGATGCCCTCGCTCGTGCCCTCGGCATCCGACGTGCCGCCGTCGAGCGTCGCGACGAGGTTGACACGCAGGCCCGGCGGCGGATAGAGCGCCGCGACCTGCGCGCGCGCGTCGGGCGAGGTGGTGTCGATGGCGACAGCGTCGGTCGCGTCGCCCACGGGCGACAGCCGGCGGAGGATCACGCTGCGGTCTTCTCGCGCACCTGGCGCTTCGTGCGGCCGAGGAGCGCGGACATCCCTCGGATGCGCAGCGGACTCACGGCCTCGGTCAGCCCCAGCGTCAGGGGATAGTCGTCGGGCACGTCGAGCACCTGTTGCACGGTGAGTCCGGCGAGGCCCTGCACGAGGATCGAGGCGAAGCCGCGGGTCGTCGGCGCCTCCTTGGGAGCCGTCGCGTGGAGGTGCACGATGTCGTCGACGACCTCCACGAAGATGAACACCGGCGACTGGCACTCCTCGACGCGCTCGAGCAGATCGGGATGGTCGGCGTACCGCTCGGGCAGCTCGGGCAGCTCGTTCGCGAACTCCAGCAGCAGCTGCAGGCGTTCGTATTGTTCGAGGGCCAGGAAGTCGTCGCGCGTGGTCGCGAGCGCGGACGGCAGGTCGGAGTCGCTCACGTGTTTCAGCCTACTTCGCGGCGCCGCCCGCCTACTTCGCGGGGTCGACTACTTCGCCGGGATGTCGCCGGGCTCGGCGCCCTTGACGATCGGGACGCGCACCGCGCTGCCCCACTCGGTCCACGAGCCGTCGTAGTTGCGCACGTTCTCGAAGCCGAGGAGGTGCTGCAACACGAACCACGTGTGGCTCGAACGCTCACCGATGCGGCAGTAGGCGATGACGTCGTCGCCCTCCTTCAGCCCGGCACCGTCGCGGTAGATCGCGTTGAGCTCGTCGGTCTTCTTGAAGGTGCCGTCGTCGGCGACCGCCTTCGCCCACGGCACGCTCTGGGCGCTCGGGATGTGGCCCGCGCGCAGGGTGCCTTCTTCCGGGTAGGCCGGGGCGGTGGTGCGCTCGCCCGAGTACTCCTCGGGGGAGCGCACGTCGATCAGCGGGTTGCCCAGGTGGGTGAGCACGTCGTCCTTGTAGGCGCGCAGCTTCGTGTCGTCGCGCTCGACGACCGGGTAGTCGGTTGCGGGCCGGGTCGTCGCCTCGGTCGTGTAGGGGCGCCCTTCGGCCTCCCACTTCGCACGGCCACCGTCGAGGAGGCGCACGTCGTCGTGTCCGAAGAGCGAGAACACCCACAGCGCGTAGGCGGCCCACCAGTTGTTCTTGTCGCCGTAGATGACGATGGTGTCGTCGCGCGAGATGCCCTTCGCCGAGAGGAGCTTCGCGAACCCGGCCCCGTCGAGGTAGTCGCGCACGACAGGGTCGTTGAGGTCGGTGTGCCAGTCGATCTTGACCGCGCCCTCGATGTGGCCGGTCTCGTAGAGCAGCACGTCTTCGTCGGATTCGACGACGACGAGCCCGGGCGTTCCGAGGTTGTCGGCGAGCCACTGGGTGCTGACGAGTCGCTCGGGATGGGCGTAGCCCGCGAACTCGGGGGAGGCGTCGGTCTCGACGGTCATCGGATGCTCCTGTGGATAGGGTTGGTGCGTTGTCTTTCAGGTTAGGCAGTCGGCTCTCAGCCCGCTGGTGTGCCGTAAGAGTTCGACACACGTCCGCCGTCTCCAGCCGGCACCGTTCCGACAAGGCTCCCATGACCACGATCACTTCGCTCCTCGACCGCGCGCCGGCGATGTCGGGCGACGAGATCGCGGGCTCGCTCGTGCCCCCGCGTCAGTTCGACGACGCGACGCTCGACAACTACCGACCGGATGCCGACTACCCGTCGCAGACGGAAGCCGTCGAGCGCGCGCGGGCGTTCGCCGCGGGATGGAAGGGCAGTGGCGGGGGAGGGCTGTTCCGCAAGAAGGGCCCTGCACCTGCGAAGCCGGGGCTGTACCTCGACGGCGGCTTCGGCGTCGGCAAGACCCACCTGCTCGCGGCCCTCTGGAAACTCGCGCCGGGCCGCAAGTACTTCGGCACGTTCATCGAGTACACCGCGCTCGTCGGCGCGCTCGGCTACCAGGCCACCGTGAAGCTGCTCACCGGGTCGACGTTCGTCGCGATCGACGAGTTCGAACTCGACGATCCGGGCGACACGATGATGATGACGCGGCTGCTCGGTCAGCTCGCCGAGTCGGGCACGCGCATCGCGGCGACCTCCAACACGCCGCCGAACGCGCTCGGCGAGGGGAGGTTCGCCGCGGTCGACTTCCTCCGCGAGATCCATGCGCTCGCGGAGCGCTTCGACATCCAGCGCATCGACGGTCTCGACTACCGCCGCCGCGACGTCGAAGGGCACGCCGTCGCCCTCGCCGACGAGGCCGCGCTCGATGCGGCGGTCGACCGGATCGGCGGCACCGTCGCGGTCGACGACTTCGACGCCGTGCTGCGGCACCTCGCGACCGTGCACCCGTCGCGCTACGTGAAGCTGCTCGACGGGCTCTCGGCGGTCGGGCTGCGCGGCGTGCGTGTGCTCCAGGACCAGACGGATGCCCTGCGCTTCGTCGCCGCGGTCGACCGGCTCTACGACGCGCGAGTCCCGGTGCTGGCGACCGGGGTGCCGCTCGATCAGGTGTTCGGTGAGGACATGCTGGCGGGCGGCTACCGCAAGAAGTACCTCCGGGCGATCTCGCGCCTCATCGCGCTCACGTCGGGCGCTCGGGAGTAACAGCCTCCCCGCAGCGCTCCACCGCCAGCCCGATTGCGAGACTCCAAGCGGATCGGTGGCCGCGCGAAACACGATGTTTACACCGATGCCCGGGGTGTAACGATCGCGAAACATTCACACAGTGCTCCGGTAACACCCCGCCGACAGACTGACCGGCGTACCCGAGGCACGACTCTCTCCCGAGTGCGACGGTCCGACGGTGCATCTCCTGCAACCCCTAGAGAGGTTTTGAAATGGATCAAGGCAACACCGCCTTCCTGCTCATCGCGGCCGCTCTCGTCCTTCTCATGACCCCGGGACTCGCGTTCTTCTACGGCGGTCTCGTGAAGGCGAAGAGCGTGATCAGCATGATGATGCTGAGCTTCGGCGCGATCGGGCTCATCGGCGTCCTGTGGGTCATCTACGGCTACGCGATCGCGTTCCCGGGTGCCGAGGGCACGATCTTCCCGTGGTCGTTCGACTCGGGCGCGGTCTTCCTCAACAACCTCCTCGAGGTTCCCGAAGGCGCCGCGTATCCGCCGCTCGCGTTCGCCGCCTTCCAGGCGACGTTCGCGATCATCACCGTCGCCCTGATCTCCGGTGCGATCGCCGACCGCGCGAAGTTCGGCTCCTGGCTGATCTTCGCGGGTATCTGGGCCACCGTGGTCTACTTCCCCGTGGCGAGCTGGGTCTTCAACTTCGGTCTCGCCGAGGACGGAAGCTTCGCCTACGGCGGTTGGATCACGCACGGCCTGCAGTCGGTCTTCGGCGTAGGCACGATCGACTTCGCCGGTGGCACGGCGGTGCACATCAACGCCGGTGCGGCCGCCCTGGCCCTGGCGCTCGTGCTCGGCAAGCGCGTCGGCTTCGCGAAGGGTGCGCACCAGCCGCACAACCCGCCCTTCGTGCTTCTCGGCGCCGGCCTCCTGTGGTTCGGCTGGTTCGGCTTCAACGCCGGATCGGAGCTCGCCGCTGACGGCACCGCGGCACTCGCGTTCATCAACACGATCGCCGCTCCCGCCGCCGCGCTCCTCGGTTGGCTCGTCGTCGAGAAGCTCAAGGACGGCAAGGCCACGTCGGTCGGCGCCGCCTCCGGTGCCGTCGCCGGTCTGGTCGCGATCACCCCCGCGTGCGCCTCGCTGCACCCGCTCTGGGCGATCGTGCTCGGCCTCGTCGCCGGTGTCGTCTGCGCCCTCGCCATCGAGCTGAAGTTCAAGCTCGGCTTCGACGACTCGCTCGACGTCGTGGGCATCCACCTCGTCGGCGGTCTCATCGGAACGCTCTACCTGGGCTTCCTCGCCAACGGCACGGGACTCTTCTTCAGCGGCGACCCGTCGCAGCTGATCGTGCAGGCGATCGCCGCCTTCGGCGTGATGATCTACTCGTTCGTGCTCGCGTTCGTGATCGGCTTCATCATCGAGAAGACGATCGGCTTCCGCGTGAAGAACGAGGACGAGCTCGCCGGCATCGACACGATCGTCCACGGCGAAGAGGGCTACGTCCTCGACGCCAAGTAGGTCGAGCACCTGGCCGTACTCAGTCTGTTCGCTGATATGGCCGCGCGGGGCGCCGTCTCTTCGGAGGCGGCGCCCCGTACATTCGCTCCATGACCACGCTCTTCGTCGCGATCTCGTTCGCGGGCGGCGCGCTGGCCACTCTCGCCGCCTTCCAGCTCGTCCGACCGGTGCTCGGCGGCCGCATGATCTGGCCGGCACTCGCCGCCGCGGCACTCACGACCCTCGTCACGAGCCTCGCCGGCACCCTGAGCGGCATCGCTCGGCTCGACTACCTGCTGGCGCTCTCGGCGTTCACGCTCCCCGTGCTTGTGATGCTCGAGGCGGCGGCCATCGGCTCCGGCGCCGACCGCCTGTCGCGCTGGGCGCTCATGCTCACCTGGGGAGTCGTCGTCTTCCCGGCGGCCGCCCTCGTGCCGCTCGCGCTGACCGCATCCTGCCGTTTCACGGGCTGCGCCTTCGTCGACTTCGGCGGGGCGCTGCCGCTCTTCGTCTCCGCGAGCGCCTTCGTGCTGCTCGCCTGGGCACCGCGTCGTGCGCGGGCGCTGCCGATCCCACGCGGTCAAGAGGCACTCGCGGGCGTGCTCGGATTCTGGTTCGCGTTCGCGCTCTGGCTCACGAGTCTCGAGGCGGCGTTCGACGCCTACCTCCCGCGCATCCTGCTCGCCGGGGCGGTCGGGCCGGCGGCCGCCGCGCTCGGCTGGTTGCTCGTCGACCGACTCAAGGCCGTCGACCGCTCGGTGCCCCGTTCCCTCGGTTTCGGGTTCCTCGCCGGCATCGCCGCGACCACGTCGGGTGCCGTCACGGTGTCGTTCCCGTGGTCGGCGGTCGTGGGCATCCTGGCCGGCATCCTCGCGGCGCTCATCCACTCGGCTCGGCCGATCTCCCGGGCCGGGCCGGCTCCGCGCTGGGGACTCACACTGCTCGGGGCGACCGCGGTCGGCTTCCTCGCTCCGCCGGTCTGGGGTGACACGATCGGCATCCTGTTCAGCGCGCAGGTCGGGATCCTCGCCGCGCCTCTCATGGCGTTCCTCGGCGTCGCGGTCGGATCGGCGCTCGTGTCGGCGCCGGTCTGGGTGCTGCTGCGGCGACGCCAGGCCGCTCGGGAGGACGCCGATGCCTCCTCCGGTCCCGGCGAGAAGTCGGCGACAGCGTGACGGCACGGATGCCGGAGCCGATCTCGCGCACCGCGCCGCCGCTCGCGGGTCCGGCGATCGCGAGCCAGCGCTGGAGCGACCTGACCTTCCTGCACTGGCGGGTCGAGTCGTCGCGGATCGCGCCGCTCCTCCCGGCGGGCGTCCGCCCCGACGAGCACGACGGCTCGACGTGGGTGGGGCTCATCCCGTTCCTGCTCGACCGGGCGACGATCTTCGGCAGCCCGCCCGTCCCGTATGTCGGCACCTTCGTCGAGGTGAACGTGCGCCTCTACGGCGTCGACGCCGCGGGTCGGCGCGGAGTCGTGTTCCGGTCGCTCGAGGCGTCGCGGCTGCTCGCGGTCCTCGCCGCGCGGGCCGCGTTCGCATTGCCCTACGCATGGGCGTCAACGTCGATGGCGCGGTCGGGAGACGTGATCGATTACCGATCGCGACGCCACGTCGGCGGGGTGTCGAGCCGGATCGTCGCACGGGTGGGCGACGTCGTCGAGGCCGACCCGCTCGCCGACTTCCTCACGGCGCGATGGGGGATGTTCACGCGCCGCCGCGGTCGCACGGTGTTCATGCCCAACTGGCACGAACCGTGGCCGCTCCGCGCCGCCGAGTTGCTCGAGCTCGACGACGGGCTCGTCGCGGCGGCGGGACTGCCGGGGATCGTCGATCGGGCACCCGACTCGGTGCTGTTCTCTCCCGGGGTCGAGACCCGCTTCGGACGACCGGTGACGGACTGATGGCGAATCAGCGGCAACGGCAGGCGCGGCTCGCCAGCCTGCTCTCCGACCTGGGTCGGCGCGAGGCTGCGGTGCGACCACCCGCGCCGCGTCTCGACGCGATGCCGCCGGTGGCCGCCGAGCGCGTGCTCGATCTCTATCGCGCGCTCGGCGGGAGCGCCGCGGAGTTCGTCGTGTTCCGCCCCGGGGTCTGGGACATCGTGCTCACCGACGGACTGATCGTCGAACTCGACGAGGAGCAGCACTTCAACCGCTACCGCCGCGCGACCCTCGAACCGGACTGGGCCGACGGGCTGCCGTGGGCATCCGACTACCGGCGTTACTGCGACGAGGAGGAGGCGGCGGCGCTGCGGAAGGCGAAGCGCGGCGGCTATTGGGCGAGTCCGTCGACGGAGCGGATGTTCGGGCCCGCCGCGGAACCCGGCGAGTTCACCGGCAACGGCTCACCCCGGTGGAAGCAACGCGCGCTCTACGACGCGATGCGGGATGCCCTCGCCGCCGCCGGGGAGGTGCGGCTCGCCCGCGTCGCCGTGTGGGATGAGCTCGAGGGGGCGACGCTCGCTCGGGTGCTCGACGGACGGGTGGACGTCGACCCCACGGCGCTGCTGGAATTGCTCGACCGTCGAGGAATCTGAGCTGAACTGTCGTTTCCGGCCCGAGCCGTTCGTCGCGGGGGTGAGGACAATCCTCGAGAAGGAGAGACACCATGCGCTATCTGATGTTCGTCGTCGCCGACCCGGCGGCGGAGCCGTACGACCGTGAGCAGGACAACATCGGCCAGTGGGTCGAGGAGATGACCGGGCGCGGCATCGCGATCGACGGCGACCGCCTGCGTCCCGTCGAGGATGCGACGACGGTGCGCGTGCGCGGGGCCAAGCTGCTCGTCACCGACGGTCCGTTCATCGAGGCGAAGGAGTGGGTCGCGGGGTTCGACATCCTGGAGTGCCGCGACCTCGACGAGGCGATCGAGGTCGCGTCGAAGCATCCGATGGCGCGCTTCGGCACGCTCGAGCTGCGTCCGTTCTGGCCGCTCGAGGTCGACGAGGACGGGCATCCCGTCGAGGACGCGGCCGGGGGCGCCGACTGAGTCCCGACGTTCCCGGCGTCGCCGAGACGCTCGCGCGCGCCCACCGGGAGGAGTGGGCGCGCATCGTCGCGACGCTCATCCGTGTGACGGGGGACTGGTCGCTCGCGGAGGACGTCGCGCAGGGCGCGTTCGAGAAGGCGGCGACGCGGTGGGTCGCCGACGGGATCCCGGACAACCCCGGCGCCTGGTTGACGACCGTCGCCCGCAACGCCGCGCTCGATGTGCTGCGTCGGCAGACGAACGAACTCAGGAAGCTCAGGGAGGTGACGGTGCTGGATGAGCGCGGCGGCGCCTCGGTCGCCCCCGACCCCGCCGACGCGGCAGCTCACACCTGGGACGAGGATGCCGACGACAGGTTGCGTCTCATCGTCACGTGCGCGCACCCGGCGCTCGCGATGGAGGCCCGCGTCGCTCTGACGCTCCAGACGGTCGGAGGCCTCACGACGCGCGAGATCGCGGCGAGCTTCCTCGTCTCGGAGGCGACGATGGCGCAGCGCCTCGTGCGGGCGAAGCGGCGCATTCGCACCGCGGGCATCCCGTATCGCGTGCCGACGGCGGAGGAGCTGCCGGCTCGGCTCGACGGCATCCTCGCGGTGCTGTTCGTGATCTTCTCCGAGGGCTACTCCGCGTCGTCGGGGACCGGCGGTATGCGCCTCGATCTCGCGGCCGAGGCGATCCGGCTCGCGCGGTTGGTCGTCGAGGTCGTGCCGGAAGACGACGGTGACGAGACGCGGGCGCTGCTGGCGCTCATGCTGCTCCACCACGCGCGACGCGGGGCGCGTGTCGACGCCTCAGGTGACCTGGTTCCGCTCGAGGAGCAGGACCGTCGCACCTGGGATGCCGGGATGCTCTCCGAGGCGGCGGCGCTGCTCGATCGACCGTACCGGGTGCGCGGCGGCTACCGCGTGCAGGCCGAGCTCGCCGCCGCCCACGCGCTCGTGAGCGAGGTGGCGTTGACCGACTGGCCGCGCATCGTCGAGCTCTACGACGAACTCGCGACGTTCGGGGAGTCGCCGGTCGTCGCCCTCAACCGCGCGATCGCGGTGGGCTTCGCCGACGGCATCCCGGCCGGGCTCGCCGCGCTCGACCGTCTCGTCGCCGAGGAAACGTTGGGGGAGTACCACCTGCTGCCTGCCGCGCGCGCCGACCTGTTGCGGAGGGCGGGTCGAGATGCGGAGGCCGTCGACGCCTACCGGGAGGCGCTGCGGCTCGCGCCGACGGATGCCGACGTGCGGTTCCTCCGCCGACGGCTGCGGGAACTGGGGCACGAGGTCTGATCCCGGGGTCGCCCTGTCGATTCGCGGCCTCGCCGAACGTCGACAGGGTGAGACCCCGAGGAGGACCGCGTGAGCATCCGCGCACTGGTCGTCGACGTCATCGTCGCGATCGCCAACCTGAGCCCCGAGCAGCGTGACGCGATGCGGGGGCAGCTGCTCCGCGTCGAGCGGGAGCCGGAGGGCGAATGAGTGGTGGGCGATACCAGACTCGAACTGATGACCTCTTCCGTGTGAAGGAAGCGCGCTACCAACTGCGCCAATCGCCCGCGGGCTCCATCCTGCCATATCGCGACACCCGGTCGTGTCGCGCCGACGGTGGCCGCGTCCCATTCCCCGGGCCCCCGGACCCTCCCGGAACGTCGCGACTCTAGGCTGACGCCATGCCCGCAGGACGCTTGCTCGTGGTGGAAAAGGCCGACCGCTCGGTCGGGGTGATCGACCTCGACTCGGGGCGCCGGATCGGGGGAGTGCGCGCGAGCGGCTTCACGCCGCACGAGGTCGTCGCGACCGCCGACGGTAAGCGCGCGTTCCTTCCCGTCTACGGCGATGCGAACGTCGGGCAGCCCGGCGTCGACGGGCAGACCATCGATGTGATCGATCTGCGCGAGCTCGACGACCGGAAGGTCAAAGAGGACAAGGGTCAGCACGTCACGATCGATCTCGGTGAACCGGCCCGCCCGCACGACGTCGCGCTCGGCGTCGAGGGCCGCATCTACGTCACCACCGAGAACCTGCGCGCGGTCACCATCCTGGATCCCGAGACCCTCGAGGTCGTGCAGTCGGTACGCACCGGGCACGACCAGTCGCACATGGTCGCGCTCTCGTCCGACGGCCGGTTCGCCTACACCGCGAACGTCGAGCCGGGCAGCGTGAGCGTGCTCGACCTCGGCGCCGGAACCCTCATTCAGATCGTCAAGTTCGGCACCAGGATCAACCGCATCTCGATCGCGCGCGACGACAGCGTCGTCTACGTCGCCGACCAGGAGTCGCCGCGACTCGGCATCCTCTCCACCACCGACTGGTCGATCCGCTGGGTCGTGCTGCCGGCGATCGGCTACGCCACCGCGCCGACGCCCGACGGCACCCGCCTGCTCATCGGCTTCCGGCCGACGTCGCAGGTCGGCATTCTCGATCTCGTGTCGGGGGAGCTGCTGAACCTGCTCGACGTGCCCCCGACACCGCAGCGCATCGTCATCCCGCCGCCGCGCACGTCGGAGGAGGATCGCGAGCGCACCGCGTCCGACGAGCGGCCCGACGACTACGCCTACGTCTCGTGCGACCAGTCCGACCTCGTCGTCGAGATCGACATCGCCGCCGGCGAGGTGCGCCGCGAGATCGGCGTCGGCGGCTCGCCCGACGGACTCGCCTGGTCGCGCGTGCCGCCGGAGCGGGCATCCGCGTAACACGGCGCGTTCGGTTTGGCGGGGGTCGAGGCATCGGCTAGAGTCGAACCCGCACGCGCAAGCGGGCAACGCGGATGTGGCGCAGTGGTAGCGCATCACCTTGCCAAGGTGAGGGTCGCGAGTTCGAATCTCGTCATCCGCTCGAGGGAGAAGTCTCACGGTCCAGTCGGACCGCCGGTCACACGGCGGAACGGGTGGCCCACACACATGGTGGCGTGGCCGAGAGGCGAGGCAGCGGCCTGCAAAGCCGTCCACACGGGTTCGAATCCCGTCGCCACCTCTCTCACCCACCCGGATAGGTACCGCGCCGGGAACGGGCGATTGGCGCAGCGGTAGCGCGCTTCCCTGACACGGAAGAGGTCACTGGTTCGATCCCAGTATCGCCCACCGAATGAGAGCCCCGCCGGTCGGGGGCTTTCTGCTTCTCCTCCCCAGACCAGCGATACCGATCGATCGCAAAGACCTGATCGTAGTCGGGTCCGATGTCGGTGGCAGGTGCTCTACTGAGGTCATGGAAGACCTCTGGCTGCTCGACGAGACGCACTCCGACGTGCGCCTCGAGTTCGGGCTCGCCGAGGCCGAGATCGCGGCGGCGGCCATCGCGCGGGCGACCGCGGCGCAGATGCGCGCGATCGTCGAGGTGCTCGACGAGGCACGCCGCCACCCCGGGTCGTTCATCGTGCCCCAGATGATCGGTCGGATGGCCGACGAAGAGCTGCGCTCCTACGCCGAGCGCGCCGCGGCGGCCGATCTGGCCGCGCGCATCGGGATGGCGGAGGGCACCGTCTTCGTGCTGGCTCACCAAGGGCGGTCGCTCCTGCGTGCCACGCCACGCGTCTGGGCCGCCTTCCGCGACGGTGGAATCTCGGCGCCCAACGCTCGGGCGCTGGCCGACCGGGTGGCGGATGTTCCCGACAGCCGCTGGCGCGAGCTCGACGAGGCCGCTCTGACGTTCGCGGGGCTTTCGCCGGCGCGATTCGCCGGCCGCCTGCGCACCGTGGTCGAGCGACTCGCGACCGAGCCCCTCGCCGTGCGGCATCGACGTGCTGCCGAACGACGTCGCCTCTGCATCGACTCGGATCGCGACGGAATGTCATGGCTCGGTCTCTACGTACCCGACGAGGCGGCGGCCCGGGTGATGGCTCGTGTCGACGAGGAGGCGCGTCTGCTCTCGTCGCTTCCCGGCGAGACTCGCACGAAAGACCAGCTCCGAGCCGACATCGCCGTCGACCTCTTGACCACCGGTACGGGCGGTGAGACCGCCGTCCGGGCGACGGTCCTGGTCACCGTCCCGGTGCTCACCCTGCTCGGCTGCTCCGACGAGCCGGCGACGCTCGACGGTGTCACACCCATCGACGCCGAGACGGCCCGTCGACTCGCAGCCGACGCTCCCTCGTTCCAGCGTCTCCTCACCCACCCGGTCTCGGGTGCGCTGCTCGACGTCGACAGAACCAGCTATCGCCCTCCGGCCGACCTCCGCAGGGCGGTGCTGGCACGACATCCACGGTGCGTGTTCGTCGGCTGCGGACGCCGGGCGCGCGACTCCGACCTCGACCACGGCGACGACTGGGCGGATGGCGGGGTCACCTCGGTCGAAAACCTCGCGCCGCTCTGTCGACATCACCACCGTCTGAAACACGTCACACGGTGGCGATATCGGCGCGCTGACACGGCGTTCGAATGGACGAGTCCGACCGGTGCCGTCCACCGTTCCGACGACCCGCCGCCGTTCTAGAAGACTCGAGCGCTCTCCGACTCGGCGCTATCCGACCGCGCGTTCGCGCGCAAGACACTGGGCGACACCGCACGACACCGTCAGGCTCGACCCATGTCCCGAGACGACGACCCGACGAAACCGCTGCCGGCATCCGATCAACCTGCGTCCGACCGACCGACCCCGGGCGCGGCCGACCAGCCGACCGAGCCGCTCGGCGTCGAACCCGCCGATGTCGACCCCGTCGCCGACGCGCCCGTCATCGCACCGCATGTCCCCGTCGCCGACGTCCGCACCGCCCAGCTCGATGCCGCGGCGCCGCCGCCTCCGCGGCGCACGCGAGCCGATCGCGTCCTGATCGGCGTCCTGATCGCGGTGGTCGTCGTCGGAGCGCTCGTGTTCGCTCTCGCGGCGCTCGGGCCTCTGCTCTCCCGCAGCGGGACTCCGCTGACGCCCGAGTCGCCGTCGTCGACGCCGACCCCGACGCCCACCGAGCAGGTCGAGACGCCGGTCGACCCGGCTCCCGCCGAGCCCGAGCCCGAGCCGGAGGAACCGGCGCCGACCCCTGAGCCCACGACCCCGGTCGAGCCGACCGACCCACCCGTCGACCCGACCCCCGCACCCACCCCGTGAGGTCCTAGCGGCCGCCGATGGCGGGAAGCGTCAGGGGCACGCCTCCCCGACCCATCGGTGCATCGGGGGTTGCTCCCGGGGACGCCCGGGGTACACGATGGAGTCATGGCACGGGGGGTGCCCTCGACGCAGAGTGCCGAGTTCGCGGAGCTTCTGGTCGGATCGGGGCTGATCACAGAGGAACAACTCGAACTCGCGCGCGCCGCGAAGGAGCGCACCGGTTCCCACATCGACGAGGTGCTCATCAGCCTCGGGATGATCTCCACCGACGAACTGCGCAGCCTCATGGCGCGCACATGGGGCATCCCCGTGATCGACCTCGCGGCGACCGAGCGTGACGAGCAGCTCATCAGCCGCTGGTCGGGGCAGCGGATGATCGCCGAGAACTGGATGCCGGTGCGCCGCGACGGCGACGGTCGCGTCCTCGTCGCCACGGCGCGGGTGCCCGACGCCGAGCGTCGCGCGGAGATCGAGGCCGTGATCGGGGAGCGGGCGAGCTTCGTCGCGGCGACCTCGTGGGACATCCGCAACCTCGTGCTCACCGTGTTCCGCACGCAGATCGCCGACGAGGCGGCGAACGAGTTGTTCCGTCAGAACCCG
The DNA here is from genome assembly GCF_057350545.1 of Pseudolysinimonas sp. Classification (NCBI taxonomy): domain Bacteria; kingdom Bacillati; phylum Actinomycetota; class Actinomycetes; order Micrococcales; family Microbacteriaceae; genus Pseudolysinimonas; species Pseudolysinimonas sp. Next base: position 44,602 of record NZ_JBMRCP010000115.1, read on the forward strand.
GGCTTGTCGGCGCGCGTCGTGTTCTCCCGTGGTCAGAAGGTCGGCTTCATCGCCCTCGGCATCCTGACCCTCGCCGCCCTCATCGTCTGGCCGGTGCCGACGGTCGTCACGATCATCACCGTGGTGAGCGTCACGTTCCTCGCGAGCACGGTCTTCAAGTACGCCGTCGCGATGCAGGGTGCCAAGTACGACATCGTGGAGCGGGTCACGCGCGAACAGGTCGAGAACCTGACCGATGCCGAACTGCCCGTCTACACGGTGCTCGTCCCGGTCTTCAAAGAGGCGAACATCGTGCCGCAGCTCGTCGGCAACCTCGGCAAGATCGACTACCCGGCCGACAAGCTCGAGGTGCTCGTGCTGATCGAGGAGGAAGACCACCTCACCCGAGACGCGTACCTCGGGTCGAACCCGCCGCCCAACTTCCACATCGTGACCATCCCGAAGGGCACCCCCCAGACGAAGCCGCGGGCCTGCAACGTCGGGCTGTTCTTCGCGTCGGGGGAGTACCTCGTCATCTTCGACGCCGAAGACGCCCCCGAGCCCGACCAGCTCAAGAAGGCGTTCATCGCCTTCCGCCGCGGCGGCGCGAAGACCGTGTGCGTGCAGGCGGCACTCAACTACTTCAACGCCGACGAGAACGTGCTCACCCGCATGTTCACGCTCGAGTACAACTACTGGTTCGACTACATGCTCGCCGGACTCGACGCCTACGACCTCCCGATCCCGCTCGGCGGCACGAGCAACCATTTCCGCACCTCCGCGCTCATCGAACTCGGCGGCTGGGACCCCTACAACGTCACCGAGGATGCCGACCTCGGCATCCGCGCGAGCGCGCTCGGCTACCGGGTGGGGGTGATCAACTCCACGACGATGGAGGAGGCCAACACCTCGATGCCGAACTTCGTCCGCCAGCGCAGCCGGTGGATCAAGGGCTACATGCAGACCTCGCTCGTGCACGCGCGTCGCCCGTTGGCACTCATCCGCGAGATCGGTCTGCGACGCTTCGCGGCGTTCGCGCTGCTCATCGCCGGCACGCCGCTCACCTTCCTCGGCGTCATCCCGCTCTACCTCGTGACGCTGCTGTCGGTCTTCGTCCCGAACGGATGGTTCAGCCCCTACTTCCCGGTCTGGCTGCTCTGGATCACGCTCATCAACTTCATCATCGGCAACGCCGTCATGGTCTACCTGTCGATGATGGGGCCGTTCAAGCGCGGCACCTTCGACCTCATCCTCTGGGCCCTGCTCAACCCGGTGTACTGGATCCTCCACTCGCTCGCCTCCTACAAGGCGCTCTGGCAGCTGCTGTTCAAGCCGCACTACTGGGAGAAGACCGAGCACGGGTTGACGAACCGCAGCCACGACGCCGAAGCGGTGGCTCCGTGACGGCCCCGGTGGTCTCGCGCGACGGTGACGAGCGGATGTCGCCCGACCGCCACCGGCACGGACGCGTCGCGCCGCGCACGCGTCTCGACGACTTCCCGCGCGACCCGCTGCTGCGCTGGTCGCTGCGACTGGCTCTCGCGGTGCCCTACCTGCTCGTCGCCTGGTTCGGCACGGGCGGGCGCACCGCGGAGGTCGCCACCCCGAATCAGCAGCTGCTCGACCACCTCGCGACGATCGAGTGGAACCGCGCCGACCCGGAGTGGATCGGGCAGATCTTCCCGCCGCTCAGCACCCTGCTCGCGGCGATCATCCCGGGTGGGCGCGCGGGGCTCGCGGTCGCGGGTGCGCTCGTCGCAGGCATCCTGCTGCAGAAGCTCATCGAGGTCATGGTGCAGCGGCGCTTCCCGCCGTCGACGATCGTCCTGCTCATCCTCGCTCTCGCCGCGAACCCGCTGTTCGCGTACAACGCGACCGAGAACTTCGCCACGTTCCTCGGCCTCAGCTTCTTCGCCCTCGCCGCGGCCGACCTCGGGCGCTTCGTCTCGTGGCGCAACACCCGCGCGGGGTTCCGAGCGGGCATCCTGCTCATGCTCGCCACCCTCTCCGACCTCAGCGGACCGCTCTACGTGCTCACGGTCGCCCTCGCCGCGCCGTTCCTGTCGCTCGCCCGCGCCGACCAGAAGGGGGCGCGGGGCGCGAACGTGCTCGTCGTGATCTATCCGACGGCGGCCGCGCTCGGCGCGATGTTCTTCCTCAACTGGATCTTCACCGGCCGGCCGCTCAATTCGATCGGGGAGGGGCTGCTCGCGGGCACCGGCGAACGGTGGACCCGCCTCGGCGACGTGATCTTCAGTACGAACGGCGCCCTCCTCATCGCCGCGGTCGTGAGCGCCTGGCTGGTCGCGATCATCGTGCGGCGACCGGGCGCGATCTTCATCTCCACCCTCGTCTTCCTCGCGATCCTCGGCGCGTTCGTCGCCGGACTCATCCCCTCGGGTTCCGCGGGCAACACGTTCATCCTCATGACGAGTCTCGCGATCGCCCTGATCCCTGCCGCGCGCACCCGATGGCAGACCTTCCTGTCCGACCTCGTCGCGGTGGCGCAGATCGGCATCGCGTGGGCGACCGCCCTCACGCGTCCGATCGTGCAGGAGTGGATGGCCGGCGTGGGTGCGGGGCTCGGGCTGAACTGAGCGAGTGGCCTCCCTCACCCCTGAGAATTCCACCGTCCTAGCGCGACTATCGTTGACCGGGTGAGTGCCGCGCAGCCGACGAGTCAGACCGGGTTCGACCTCTTCCCCGACCGCGCCGTCGTCGCCCTTCGCGTCAACGGCGAGCTCAAGGACAAGGCCACCACGGTCGAGGCGACGGATGCCGTGGAGCCCGTGCACATCGACTCGCCCGACGGCCTCGACATCCTGCGCCACTCGACCGCGCACGTCCTTGCGCAGGCGGTGCAGCGGATCAACCCGGAGGCGAAGCTCGGCATCGGCCCGCCCGTGCAGGACGGCTTCTACTACGACTTCGACGTCGCGACCCCCTTCACCCCGGAGGATCTGCCCGCGATCGAGAAGGAGATGGACCGCATCATCCGCTCGGGCCAGCGTTTCCAGCGCCGGGTCGTCACCGAAGACGAGGCGCGCGCCGAACTCGCGGGCGAGCCGTACAAGCTCGAACTCATCGGGCTCAAGGGCGGGGGAGCGGACGGCTCTGCCGGTTCAGACGAGAGCGTCGAGGTGGGCGGCAGCGAGCTCACGATCTACGACAACGTCGACCGCGAGGGCGTCACGGTCTGGAAAGACCTCTGCCGCGGCCCGCACGTGCCCAACACCGGCGCCCTCGGCGCCCACAAGCTCACCCGCATCGCCGCGGCGTACTGGCGCGGCTCGGAGAAGAACCCGCAGCTCCAGCGGCTCTACGGCACCGCGTGGCCCGACAAGGGCGAGCTCAAGGCGTATCTCGAGCGACTCGAGGAGGCCGCGAAGCGCGACCACCGCAAGCTCGGCAGAGAGCTCGACCTCTTCTCCTTCCCGGAGGAGATCGGCTCGGGCCTCTCGGTCTGGCACCCGCGCGGCGGCGTCATCCGCATGGAGATGGAGCAGCACGCCCGCCGCCGCCACGTCGAGGCCGGGTACACCTACGTCTACACGCCGCACATCTCGAAGCAGGATCTCTTCCTGCAGTCCAACCACCTCGTCACCTACAAGGAGGGGATGTTCCCTCCGATCCGCATGGACGAGGAGACGGATGCCGACGGCAACGTCACCAAGCAGGGCGTCGACTACTACCTCAAGCCGATGAACTGCCCGATGCACATCCTGATCTACAAGGAGCGCGCGCGCAGCTACCGCGACCTGCCGATGCGGCTCGCCGAGAACGGCACGGTCTATCGCAACGAGCTCTCCGGCGCGCTGCACGGCCTCACCCGGGTACGCGGGTTCACGCAGGACGACTCGCACCTCTTCGTCACCCCCGAGCAGCTCGAGGACGAGACCAGCAAGGTGCTCGACTTCGTCATCTCGATGCTGCGCGACTTCGGGCTCGACGACTTCGAGCTCGAACTCTCGATGCGCGACGACGAGAAGTCGAAGTGGATCGGCTCCGACGAGTTCTGGGAGTACTCGACGAACGCGCTGCGGAATGTCGCCAAGGCCTCCGGGCTGAAGCTCACCGAGATGCCGGGCGAGGCCGCGTTCTACGGACCCAAGATCGACCTCAAGACGCGCGACGCGATCGGGCGCACCTGGCAGCTGTCGACGGTGCAGGTCGACCCCAACCTGCCGGAGCGCTTCGAGCTCGAATTCACCGATCGCGACGGCGAGAAGAAGCGTCCGATCATGATCCACCGGGCGCTCTTCGGCTCGATCGAGCGGTTCTTCGCGATCCTGCTCGAGCACTACGCCGGAGCGTTCCCCGTGTGGCTCTCGCCCGTGCAGGTCGTCGGCATCCCGGTCGCCGAGGACTATGCCGACTACCTCGGCGGGATCGTCGACCGGCTGAAGCGCGACGGCGTGCGGGCCGAGCTCGACACGAGCGACGAGCGGATGCAGAAGAAGATCCGCAACCACACGCTCGCCAAGGTGCCGTTCCAGCTCATCGCGGGAGAGAAGGATCGGGACGCCGGCACGGTGTCGTTCCGCTTCCGCGACGGTACCCAGGACAACGGCGTGCCGGTCGACGAAGCCGTGCGGCGCATCCGCGAGGCGATCGACACGCACGCGCAGGTCTGACGTGACGCACGACGGCGCGCCCACCGACTACGACGGCACCGAGCATCCCGACGTCGAGTCATCGGCCGCGTTCGCGGGCATCCCCGACGGCTTCCAGAGGTTGTGGACCCCGCATCGCATCGCCTACATCGAACAGGGCGGTGCGGCGCCGGGTGACGACTGCGTGTTCTGCACGGCCCCGACGCTGACCGACGAGCAAGCGCTCATCGTGCACCGCGGCGACACCGCGTACGTGATCCTCAATCTGTTTCCCTACAACTCCGGTCATCTGCTCGTCGTGCCGTACCGCCACGTGGCGCTCTACGACCAGGCGAGTGCCGACGAGGTGGCCGAGATCGGCGCGCTCACCCAGACCGCGATGCGTGTCATCGCGCAGACGTCGCGCGCCGACGGGTTCAACATCGGGATGAACCAGGGCGCGATCGCGGGTGCCGGCATCGCCGCGCACCTCCACCAGCACGTCGTACCCCGCTGGGCGGCGGATGCGAACTTCTTCCCGATCGTCGCCCGCACGAAGGCGCTCCCGCGTCTGCTCGGCGAGGTGCGCGACGAGCTCGCCGCGGCGTGGCCTAGAGCTTCCTGACGTCGAACTCCAGCCGCGGGTGCGCATAGTGCTCCTGCGACTCGACGAGCTGCAACTCGCGCTCGCCCGACGCGTGGGTGCGTGACAGCAACCCGAAGACGCTCGACGCCGTGCGGGCGAGGGCGACGGCGGCCTCCCCGGTCTCGCGGTAGTGCGCGGTGAACAGCGCCGCGGTGACGTCGCCCGAGCCGTTCGCCTTCATCGGCAGCAACGGCGTCTGCACGATCCAGGCACCGGCGTCGTCGACGACGAGCATCTCGATCGTGTCGGGCTCGCGATCGGGCCGTTCGACGCTCGTGACGAGCACCGTGCGCGGCCCCATCGCCCGGGCGGCTTCGACCGAGGCGAGCGTCGACTCGACGGTGTCGGGTGAGGTGTCGGTGAGGAAGCCCAACTCGAACTGGTTCGGTGTGATGATGTCCGCGACGGGCACGACGCGCTCGCGCAGCAGCACCGGGATCTCGGGGGCGACGAAGCATCCCGACTTCGCGTTGCCCATGACGGGGTCGCACGAGTAGATCGCCGAGGGGTTGGCGGCTTTCACCCGTGTGACCGTGTCGATGATGACGTCGGCGATACCCGCGCTGCCCTGGTAGCCGGAGAGCACGACGTCGAGGGAGGGGAAGACGCCGCGGTCTTCGACGCCGGAGATGACCGCCGCGACGTCCGCGGGCGGGATGAGCGGACCTTTCCAGGCGCCGTATCCGGTGTGGTTGGAGAAGTTCACCGTGTAGACGGGAAGCACCTCGACGCCGATCCGTTGGAGCGGGAACACGGCAGCCGAGTTGCCCACGTGTCCGTACGCGACGGCCGACTGGATGGAGAGAACCCTCATCCCGCCATTCTCGCGTGCCTCGGCGGCGCGGCGTCGATCATGCCACTTCTTCCTCGATTGGCCTGATGCCGGGGCGGCTCCGCCGGTGCGCACCGCCGTAGCATCGTCGCCATGACGACGAACCAGGACACCGGCTCCAGCACGACGGCCACCGGAACGCGCGGCGTGAAGCGCGGCCTCGCCGAGATGCTCAAGGGCGGCGTCATCATGGACGTCGTGACGCCCGAGCAGGCGCGTATCGCCGAGGATGCCGGAGCCGTCGCCGTCATGGCGCTCGAGCGCGTGCCGGCCGACATCCGTGCGCAGGGCGGCGTCGCCCGCATGAGCGATCCCGACCTGATCGACGCCATCATCGCCGAGGTCTCGATCCCCGTCATGGCGAAAGCGCGCATCGGCCACTTCGTCGAGGCCCGTGTGCTCGAGTCGCTCGGTGTCGACTACATCGACGAGTCCGAGGTGCTCTCGCCCGCCGACTACGTCAACCACATCGACAAGTGGCCGTTCACCGTGCCCTTCGTCTGCGGTGCGACCAACCTCGGCGAGGCGCTGCGTCGTATCACCGAGGGCGCGGCGATGATCCGCTCGAAGGGCGAAGCGGGCACGGGCGATGTGTCGGAGGCGACGAAGCACATCCGCACGATCACGGGGGAGATCAACGCGCTGAAGTCCAAGACGAAGGACGAGCTCTACGTCGCCGCGAAGGAGCTTCAGGCGCCCTACGACCTCGTCGCCGAGATCGCCGAGACGGGCAAGCTCCCGGTCGTGCTGTTCACCGCCGGGGGAGTCGCGACCCCCGCCGACGCGGCGCTCATGATGCAGCTCGGCGCCGACGGCGTCTTCGTGGGCTCGGGCATCTTCAAGTCGGGCAACCCGGAGGCGCGCGCCGCCGCGATCGTCAAGGCGACGACCTTCCACGACGACCCGAGCGTCATCGCCGAGGCGTCGCGCGGACTCGGCGAGGCGATGGTCGGCATCAACGTCAGCGACCTCGCCGCACCGCACCGCCTCGCCGAGCGTGGCTGGTAACGGCCTCGGTGGTCGAGTAGCCGCAGGCGTGTCGACACCGAGGGTCGGCGTCCTCGCGCTCCAGGGCGACGTGCGCGAACACCTCGCGGTGCTGCGCGGACTGGGGGCGGATGCCGTGCCGGTGCGTCGTGAGAGCGAGCTCGCCGACGTGGCCGGCCTCGTCATCCCGGGCGGCGAGTCGAGCGTGATGGACAAGCTCGCCCGCCTGTTCGGGCTGTACGAGCCGTTACGGTCGCGGATCGCCGACGGGATGCCGGTGTACGGCACGTGCGCGGGCCTCATCATGCTCGCCGACACGGTGCGCGACGCGATCGACGGGCAGCGCACCCTCGGCGGGCTCGACGTCGTCGTGCGTCGCAACGCCTTCGGCAACCAGAACGACTCGTTCGAGACCGACCTCGACGTGCCGGAGCTGGGTGGGCAACCCGTGCATGCCGTCTTCATCCGCGCCCCCGTGATCGAGCAGGTAGGCCCCGCGGCACGCGCACTTGCGACGCTGCCCGACGGACGCGTCGTCGCGGTCGAGCAGGGTCCGCTTCTCGGCACGTCGTTCCATCCGGAAGTCGCGGGTGACGCGAGGTTCCACGCGCGCTTCCTCGCGAACGTCGCGGGATAGGGTCGGCAGGTGAGCGATTCCGAAGCCTCCGGCGTCTCCAACACCTCCACCGCCTCCGACGCCCTGGCCCGACAGCCCGTCGCGCCGCCGCCGGCGGAACTCGATGATGCTTCGCCTCCGAGTCGTGCGACGTCGAGGCTTCCCTGGGTCATCGGCGGCATCGTGCTCGCCGTGCTGCTCCTCGCGGGTGCCGGCACCGCCGCGTTCCTGCTGCTCACCCCGACGACCGCGAGCGGGCCGTCGACGGCGGTGGTCGGCTACGACCAGGCGTACGCCGATGTCGATTGCGCACTGTTCGTCTCCGTGACCACCGACGCCTATCGCGAGGCGCTCGCACCGACCTGCGCCGACTTCGAGGCCGAGGCGCAGACTTTCGTCGACAACTTCTCCGACTACGAAGTCGTCATCGACGAGACCACGATCGACGGTGCCACCGCGACGATCGTGACGACCGAGTCGTGGGTGCTCGAGGGCCAGGAGAACACGGCGGAGTACACCTACACCCTCGTCGATGAGGGCGGTTCCTGGAAGATCGACGCGATCGAGTAGTCCGCGTCCCGCACCACGACCCGGTCGACGACGGCATGATCGGGTCATGAAGATCTACTCGGACTACGCCGGACGTCGCACCCGTCAGATCGTGGGCGACGTCGTCGCGCTCGGCGCGATCACGCTGTGGATCTGGTTCGGCGTCACCGTCTTCCACCTCATCCAAGGCCTCGCGTCGTGGGGCGTGCAGATGGAGCAGGCGGGCGCCGGCTTCGGCGACACGATGACCGACATCGGCGACACCCTCGGCGGCATCCCGCTCATCGGACCGGGCATCCGACTCCCGTTCGACGGTGCGAGCGACGCGGGTGCGGCGCTCGAGGCGGCGGGGCAGCAACAGCAGGAGGCGGTGCTGCAACTCGCGATCACGCTCGGCGTCGGCATCCCGTTGCTCCCGATCCTCACGATCCTCGCCCTCTGGCTCGTGCCGCGCATCCTCTTCATCCGTCGCGCCGGGCGCGCGAAGGCGGTCGTGCAGGCCGAGGCGGGGATGGACCTGCTCGCGCTTCGCGCCCTCACGACGCAGAAGCTCGCGGCGATCGTGAAGATCGATCCGGATGCCCTGGGCGCCTGGCGCCGCGGCGATCCGGACACCGTCCGGCAACTCGCCCAGCTCGAGCTGAAGGCGGCCGGTGTGCGGCTGCGGGAGAGCTAGGGACGTCGCTCAGAGCACGTCGGTCGTGAGGGTGACCTCGACCGGAGCCGCGGTGGCGACGGCGCGATAGCCGGGGGAGCGACGCACCGCTGCCGCGAAGTCGCCCACCGTCGCGGGGTCGAAGTGCCAGAGGTGTCCGCGGCCGAGGGCGCGCCGCGCCGGCGTCCAGCGGTACGCGAGGCAGAGCGTCACCTGCACGATCGGCTGATCGTCGCCCTCGCGGAGGAGTTGTCGCGTGATGCCCGCCGTGAAACGCGTCGCGTCGGCATCCGGTCCCCACTGCCAGAGAAGCCCGTCACCCTCGTCGGGGATCGACGTGTGCTGCGCGCGCGCATCGGCGTAGAAGGCCGTCGTCGCGGCGAGAGCTCCCGCGATGCGCAACTCCTCGAGGGCGTCGTCGGTCTGCGCGAGGTAGCGGCGGAACGCGTTCTCGGCGAACGAGATCCGGAACCAGCGGGCGACCACCCCGAGAGCCTAGGCGGGGCCGGGATGCCACGCCAGCTAAGATCGGACGGGTTTCGAGACGCGTCCGGCATTCGCCAGGCGCTCCTCAACCCGCGGCCCGTGCCGCGGTTTCGAATGCAGTAGAGGAGCATCGTGAGCGGTCATTCCAAGTGGGCGACGACCAAGCACAAGAAGGCGGTCATCGACGCCCGGCGTGCCAAGTCGTTCGCGAAGCTCATCAAGAACATCGAGGTCGCGGCCAAGATCGGCGGCGCCGACCTCGCCGGCAACCCGACCCTCTTCGACGCCGTGCAGAAGGCCAAGAAGACGTCGGTTCCCAACGACAACATCGATCGGGCGATCAAGCGCGGCGCGGGCATCGGCGGCGAAGCCGTCAACTACGAGTCGATCATGTACGAGGCGTACGGTCCGAACGGCGTCGCCTTCCTCGTCGAGTGCCTCACCGACAACAAGAACCGCGCGGCCGCCGAGGTGCGCACGGCGCTCAACCGCAACGGCGGCACGCTCGCCGATCCGGGCAGCGTCGCCTACAACTTCAGCCGCAAAGGCGTCATCTCGATCACGAAGACCGACGGCGTCACCGAGGACGCGATCCTCGAGGCGGTGCTGGAGGCGGGCGCCGAGGAGGTCAAAGACCACGGCGGTGGATTCGAGGTCGTCACCGACCCGTCAGATCTCGTCCGGGCGCGCTCGGCGCTCCAGGAGGCCGGCATCGAGTACGACGCGGCCGAAGCGGAGTTCGTGCCGAACCTCGCGATCGAGGTCGACGCCGAGACGGCCCGCAAGGTCTTCCGGCTCATCGACGCGCTCGAGGACAGCGACGACGTGCAGAACGTCTTCAGCAACTTCGACATCCCGGAATCGGTGCAGGCCGAGCTCGACGCCGACGAGTAGACGGCCTCGGCCGACAACCGACGCCCGAGACGGGCGTCGCGCGTGTCGAGACTCCTATTCGCACATACGTTCGATAGGCTCGCGGCGTGCGCATCCTCGGTATCGACCCGGGCCTGACCCGGTGCGGCGTGGGCGTCGTCGAGCTCGGCGCCGGTCGCCGCGTGACCTTCGTGCACGCCGGGGTGATCCGCACGCCCGCCGACGACCCGCTCGAGTCCCGCCTCCTCGCGGTCTCGACGGGCATCCGCGCCCTCATCGCCGACTACGCGCCGGAGGCCGTCGCCGTCGAGCGCGTCTTCGCGCAGCACAACCTCCGCACGGTCATGGGCACGGCGCAGGCGAGCGGCATCGCCATTCTCGCGGCAGCGGAGCACGGACTCCCCGTCGGTCTCCACACGCCGAGCGAGGTCAAGGCCGCGATCACGGGGTACGGTGCCGCGGAGAAGCCCCAGGTCGGCGCGATGGTGATGCGCATCCTCGGGCTCGACGCCATCCCGAAACCTGCGGATGCCGCCGACGCGCTCGCGCTCGCGATCTGCCACGGCTGGCGAGGCGGCGCCGCGAGCGCCCCGGCAGCCGGCGCGGCGGCGGGCGGCGCGCTCACACCGGCGCAGGCGGCGTGGCATGCGGCCGAGAGGTCGGCGGGCAAACGTAGGGTGGCGTCGTGATCGCGTCGGTGAGAGGTGACGTGCTGAGCCTCACCGGCTCGCACGTCATCGTCGAGGTCGGTGGGCTCGGTTATGCCGTGCAGATCACCCCGCAGCTCGGGCTCTCGCTGCGCGTCGGGCAGGAGACGCGTCTGCACACGGCACTCATCGTGCGGGAAGACGACCAGAGCCTCTTCGGTTTCGCGACGCGCGAAGAGCTCGAGACCTTCGACCTCCTCCGGGGTGTCTCCGGCGTCGGACCGAAGTCGGCACTCGGCGTGCTCGCGACGCTCACCCCCGATCAGATCGCCGCGGCGGTCGCCAGCGAAGACGACGCCCCGTTCCGGAAGGTCTCGGGGATCGGTCCGAAGACGGCGAAACTCATCGTGGTCTCGCTGGCCGGCAAGATCCTGCCGGCGGCGGGCACCCCGACCGCTCCGTCCGCACCCGCCACGTCGACGACGCGCAGCGTCGTCACGGCACTGGTCGGTCTCGGCTGGAACGAGAAGGTGGCCGCTCAGGTCGTCGACGAGGTCGTCGAGGCGGCGACCGAGGATGGCGCCCTGCCCGTGCCGGCGCTGCTGCGTCTCGCGCTCGCCCGGCTGGGTCCGCAACAGCATCCGAGCCCCCATCGAGTCGAGACATGAGCGACGACGGAATCGGCATCCCCGCCGCGGAGTCCGAGGCCGAGCTCGCCTTCGAAGGTGCGCTGCGGCCGCGATCGCTCGCCGAATTCGTCGGACAAGCCAAGGTGCGCGGTCAGCTGCAGCTCCTGCTCGACGCGGCGGCGCTGCAGAACCGCACGCCCGACCACATCCTGCTCGCCGGCCCGCCCGGGCTCGGCAAGACGACCCTCGCGATGATCGTCGCCCACGAGTCGAACCGTCCGCTGCGCATGTCGAGCGGCCCGGCCATCCAGCACGCCGGCGACCTCGCCGCGCTGCTCTCGAGCCTCGTGCCGGGGGAGGTGCTCTTCATCGACGAGATCCACCGCATGGCCCGCTCGGCAGAGGAGATGCTCTACCTCGCGATGGAAGACTTCCGCATCGACATCATGGTGGGCAAAGGTGCGGGCGCGACGAGCATCCCGCTCGATCTGGCGCCCTTCACGCTCGTCGGCGCGACGACGCGATCCGGTCTGCTGCCGAACCCCCTGCGTGACCGCTTCGGCTTCACCGCCAACCTCGAGTTCTACGACGACGCCGAGCTCGACGAGGTGCTCGCGCGCGCGGCGCGGTTGCTCGGGCTCGACATCCCGGGCGACGCCCGTCGCGAGATCGCGACTCGCAGCCGGGGCACCCCGCGCATCGCCAACCGCCTGTTGCGTCGCGTGCGCGACTTCGCGTTGGTGAGGGGCGGCGGCGCGGGGATGGCGTCGGTCAACGGGGCGCTCGAGCTCTACGACGTCGACCCGATCGGGCTCGACCGTCTCGACCGCGCCGTGCTCGAGGCGATCATCGAGCGCTTCGACGGAGGACCCGTCGGTCTGAGCACGCTCGCGGTGAGCGTGGGCGAGGAGGCCGACACGATCGAATCGGTCGTCGAGCCCTTCCTCGTGCGCGTCGGGATGCTGAGCCGCACCCCGCGCGGTCGCGTCGCGACGCGGCAGGCTTTCGAGCACCTCGGCGTGCGTCCCCGCGGCGGGGGCGTCCGGGCTCAAGGGACCCTCTTCGACAATGACATATGATTCAGGGGGTCTTGCGGGCCGGACCCGATCGGCCGCACCCATCCCCTGAACTTCGGAAGGTCATTCACGCATGGAACTCTTCGCCGATCCGGTGAACCTCGGCCTGTTCGCGCTGATCGCGGTCTTCATCGTGTTCATGGTCTTCAGCTCGCGGCGTCGTAAGCGCGCGACGGAAGAGATGCGGGCGAAGATCCAGCCGGGTGCCGAGGTCATGACGAGCTTCGGCCTCTACGGCACGCTCCTCTCGGTCGACGAGGAGAAGAACGAGGCCCTCGTCGAGACCCAGCCCGGTGTCGTGCTGCGCGTGCACAGCCAGACGATCGCGAAGGTCGTCGACGAGACCGAGCCCGTCGAGGAAGACGCCGAAGAGGATGCCGAGATCCTCGAGTCGACCGGCGCGATCACCGACCCCGAGATCGACATCACCGACGAGCCCGAGTTCGGCGAGCGCACGGACACGACTCCGCCGGCCGAGAAGCCGAAGCGCACCCCTCGCGCGCCCAAGAAGCCGACCGAGTAGTCGACCTCCCGATTCGCGAACCCCGCACGGGGACCGCAGCGGTGCGCACCGAGTGCGTGCCGGTCTGAGCAGAAAGTAGAGGCGCGTGGCCACGAAGTCGTCGACGCCCGCCCGCAAGGCCGCGCGTTCGCTCGCTGGGCTTGCCGCGATCATCGGCGTTCTCGCCGCGATCGTCGGCGGCACGATGCTGTGGGGCGGTTCCAACGGCCTCCCGAAGCTCGCGCTCGACCTCGAGGGCGGCACGCAGATCATCCTCGCGCCGATCGTCGCCGACGGTCAGGCCGACCCCACGCAGGAGCAGCTCGACCAAGCAGTCGCGATCATCCGTCAGCGCGTCGACGCGACCGGTGTCGCCGAGGCGGAGATCTCGACGCTCGGCAACAACATCGTCGTGGCCATCCCGGGTGAGCCCGACCAGGCCACCCTCGACCGGCTGCAGGCCTCGGCGAAGCTCGAGTTCCGCGCCGTGCTGCTCGCCGACCTCCCGTCGAACTCGTCGATCGACGACGGCACGGACGGCGACGACGGCGAGACCCCGACTCCGACAGAGTCCGCGACCCCCGAGCCGACCGCCAGCCCCGACCCGGCCGCGACACCGAGCACCGAGCCGACCGACGGCAGCGACGTCGCATGGATCACGCCCGAGCTGCAGGAGGAGTTCGACAGCTTCGACTGCTCGACTCTCACGACGGCGACGACCAACGCCGCCGACCCCGATAAGCCGCTCGTCACGTGCGAGGCCGACCTCTCGATCAAGTACGTGCTCGGCCCGGTGGAGGTCGACGGCTCGACGATCAGCGACGCGTCGGCCGGCATCCGCCGCGGCGCGAACGGCGCGGCGCTCAATGAGTGGGCCGTCTACCCGGTGTTCAACGCCGAGGGCACCGAGGCGTTCGGTGACGTCACGACCCGTCTCGTCTCGCTCACCGGCGTGCGCAACCAGTTCGCGATCGTGCTCGACGGCAAGGTCATCTCCGCGCCGACGACGAACGCCGCGATCACGAACGGCAAGCCCGAGATCAGCGGCTCGTTCACCCAGGAGACCGCGCAGACGCTCGCCAATCAGCTGAAGTTCGGCGCGCTCCCGCTCAGCTTCGAAGCCCAGAGCCAGGAGACGATCTCGGCGACGCTCGGCGAGAGCCAACTCGCCAGCGGGTTGATCGCGGGAGGCATCGGCCTCCTGCTGGTCGTGATCTACTCGTTCTTCCAGTACCGGCTGCTGGCGACCGTCACGATCGCGTCGCTCGTCGTCGCGGCGGTCATCACCTATCTGACGATCACGATCATGGCGTGGGGGAGGCTCGACTACCGGCTGTCGCTCGCCGGGGTCGCGGGTCTCATCGTCGCCATCGGCTTCACCGTGGACTCGTTCATCGTCTACTTCGAGCGCATCCGCGACGAGTTGCGCGACGGTCGCGGACTGACCGGGGCGGTCGAGGCGGGCTGGAAGCGCGCGCTGCGCACGATCTATGCGGCGAAGGGCGTCACACTGCTCTCGGCGATCGTGCTCTACGTCGTCGCCGTCGGCAACGTGCGGGGCTTCGCGTTCACCCTCGGCATCACCGTCGTCATCGACGTGCTCGTCGTGGTGCTCTTCACGCACCCGATGCTGCAACTGCTCGCGACGACGCGGTTCTTCTCCTCCGGCCACCCGCTCAGCGGGCTCGATCCCCAGGCGCTCGGCGCCGTCTACCGGGGGCGTGCGGAATTCCGGATGCCGACCGAAGCCCGCCGCGGCGGTGCGAGCCGCGAAGCGGAGAGGCGTCAGACGATCGCCGAGCGCAAGGCGGCCGAAGCGGCGGCACCGGTCGCCTCCACCAAGTCATCCTCGACGCCGTCGGCTGAATCCAAGGGGAAGAAGTAATGGCCAGCGGGCTGACGCGGTTCGGCAACGACCTCTACACGGGTGAGCGGTCGGTACCGTTCATCCGCCTGCGCACGATCTGGCTCACGATCGCGGCAGCACTGATGCTCATCGCGGTCGCCGTGCCGTTCGTGCGCGGTGGCGGCGACTTCGGCGCGGGGTTCAACTTCGGCATCGAGTTCCGCGGCGGCTCGCAGTTCCAGGTCGCCGGGGCCGTCGTCGGCGACGACGGCCAGCCCGACTCGACCCTCGCGGAGGAGGCCGTCCACTCCGTGGTGCCCGAGGCGGTCGTGCGCGTGAGCATCATCGGCGACGACGGCGTGCGCGTGCAGACCGATCAACTCAGTGACACCGAGACGCGCGAGGTCGCGCTCGAGCTGGAAGAGGTCTACGAGGCCGAGTCGGTCTCATCCTCCTTCATCGGACCGACCTGGGGGGCCGACATCACCCGCCAGGCGCTCATCGGCCTCGCCGTGTTCCTCGCCCTCGCCCTGCTGCTCATGGCGATCTACTTCCGCACCTGGAAGATGTCGCTCGCCGCGATCATCTCGCTCTTCCACGACCTCGTCATCACCGTCGGCGTCTACGCCGCGTCGGGGTTCGAGATCACGCCGGCCGCGGTGATCGGATTCCTCACGATCCTCGGCTTCTCGCTCTACGACACGGTCGTCGTGTTCGACAAGGTCCGCGAGAACACCTCCGAGATGGGCGACGACTCGACGCGCACCTTCGGCGAGACGGTCAACCTCGCGGTGAACCAGACGCTCGTGCGGTCGATCAACACGGGCGTCGTGGCGGCGCTTCCGGTCGCGGCGATCCTCTTCATCGGATCGTTCGCACTCGGAGCGGACACCCTGCGCGACATCTCGCTCGCACTGCTCGTCGGAACGATCATCGGCACCTACTCGACGCCGTTCGTGGCGGCCCCGCTCTACGTGCTGTTCCGCGAGAAGGAGGAGAAGATCGCGCGGCGTGACAAGCGCGTGCTCGAGCTCCGGGAGAAGTCGGCGGCGACGGTCTAGACGCCGGTCGCACAGCGCGCCCGGTTCACGAAACCTAGAATCCCTACATGACGGAGACGCAGGCGCCGGGTTCCACGGCATCCCTGCGTCAGATCCTGCCGCGACTGTTCTCGCGCGCACAGCCGACCGGCGCCGTCGACCGGCTCCTGAAGACGGTGCGCACGCATCACCCGAAGGCGGATGTCGCGCTCATCGAGCGGGCGTACGCGGCGGCCGAGAAGGCCCACAGCGGTCAGAAGCGCAAGAGCGGCGAGCCCTACATCACGCATCCGGTCGCCGTCGCGCAGATCCTCGCCGACCTCGGGATCGGATCGAAGACCCTCGCCGCGGCGCTGCTGCACGACACGGTGGAAGACACCGACTACACCCTCGATCTCGTGCGCGCCGACTTCGGCGACGAGATCGCGATGCTCGTCGACGGTGTGACGAAGCTCGACAAGCTCAAGTACGGCGACTCGGCGCACGCCGAGACCGTGCGCAAGATGGTCGTCGCGATGAGCAAAGACATCCGTGTGCTCGTCATCAAGCTCGCCGACCGCCTGCACAACGCTCGCACGTGGGGCTTCGTGCCGGAGGAGTCGGCGAAGCGCAAGGCGCAGGAGACCATCGAGATCTACGCGCCCCTCGCGCACCGGCTCGGAATCCAGACCATCAAGTGGGAGCTCGAGGACCTGTCGTTCGCGGTGCTGCACCCGAAGCTGTACGTCGAGATCGAGAGTCTCGTGCGCGACCGCACCCCGCAGCGCGAGGAGTTCCTGCAGCACGTCATCGACGCCGTCAACGACGACCTCAAGGCGGGCAAGATCAAGGGCCAGGTCGTGGGGCGACCGAAGCAGTACTACTCGATCTACCAGAAGATGGTCAGCCGCGGGCGCGACTTCACCGAGATCTACGACCTCGTCGGCATCCGCGTGCTCGTCAACAACATCCGCGACTGCTACGGCGTGCTCGGCGCCATCCACGCGCGCTGGAACCCGGTGCCGGGGCGATTCAAGGACTACATCGCGACCCCCAAGTTCAACCTCTACCAGTCGTTGCACACGACGGTGATCGGGCCCAAGGGGCGCCCCGTGGAGATCCAGATCCGCACCCACGAGATGCACCAGCGTGCCGAGTTCGGCGTCGCCGCGCACTGGAAGTACAAGGAGCGCATCAAGGCCGGGCGGGGCGAGGCCGACTCGCTCACGACCGACACCGAGATGGCCTGGCTCGCGCACATCAGCGACTGGCAAGCCGAGACCGAGGATGCCGGCGAGTTCCTCGACAACCTCCGCTTCGAGATCGGCGCGAAGGAGGCCTACGTCTTCACGCCGCAAGGCAAGGTGATCGGGCTTCCCGCCGGCGCCCCCCCGGTGGACTTCGCCTACGCCGTGCACACCGAGGACGGCCACCGCACGATGGGGTCGAAGGTCACCGGGCGGCTCAACCCGCTCGAGTCGGAGCTCTCGTCCGGCGACGTGGTCGAGGTCTTCACGACGAAGAATCCGGATGCCGGGCCGAGCCAGGACTGGCTCAACTTCGTCAAGAGTCCCCGCGCGCGCAACAAGATCCGCGGCTGGTTCACGAAGGAACGGCGTGAAGAGGCGATCGAGCACGGCAAGGATGCCATCGCCCGCGCCATGCGCAAGCAGAATCTCCCGCTGCAGAAGCTGATGAGCTCCGACGTCTTCGCCGAAGTCGCGGCGGGGATGCGCTACGAGGGGGTCGAGGCGCTCTACGCCGCCGTCGGCGAGGGGCACGTCTCGACGCAGTCGGTGCTCGAGAAGGTCGTCGCCGCCGTGCAGTCGGAGGCGGAGGCCGACGAAGCAGAGGTGCCGTTCGTCCCCAAGGGTCGGGCTCGCCAGCTGAAGTCGAGCGACTCGGGCGTGCTCGTGCGCGGGGCTCCCGACATCCTCGTGAAGCTCGCGAAATGCTGCACGCCGGTGCCCGGCGATCCGATCATCGGGTTCGTCACACGAGGCTCGGGAGTCTCGGTGCATCGCGAGGACTGCAAGAACGTCGGCACGCTCGAGGCCGAGCGCGAGCGCATGATCGAGGTCGAGTGGGCGCCGACGTCCTCGAGCGTCTTCCTCGTGCAGATCCAAGTCGAGGCGCTCGACCGTGCCGGGCTGCTCTCCGACATCACCCGGGTGCTGTCCGAGAATCACGTCAACATCCTGTCGGCGAACGTGTCGACCTCGAGCGACCGTCTCGCCGTCTCGCGGTACGTGTTCGAGATGGGCGACACCGTGCATCTCGACCGGCTCCTCAACGCCGTGCGGCGTATCGACGCCGTCTACGACGTCTACCGCGTCTCTACGGCGTAACGGCGTCGGCCGCGAAGACCTGCGTCAGGCGCTCCTCCGCTCGCTTCTTCGAGGGGGTGCCCGAGCGGGCGGCGAGGGCCGCGAGGCAGTCGTCGAGGTCGAAGTCCGCGATCGCCGCGAGCCGCGCGACGGTGTCGGACTCGACGGCGGTGAACCCCGGCGCCCTCGCGAGGTCGAGCGCGGTGCGGAGCGGAGTGGTGACCCGGACCGCACCCAACCGGGTCACGTCGCCGTCGGCATAGACGATCTCGCGCACGCGCGTGCGACGGTCGGGGGCGAGCCGGGTGCGTGCCTCGGGCGCGACGGCGAACGTCGGGCGCTCAGGCTCTGCGCCGGCGCCCCAGATCCACGCGGCCGTGGCGAGCTCGGCGATCAGGCGAGGAGATCGGCCGGCGAGCACCGCGTGCGCCCGGTGGCGTGGCGACTCGAGTTCGCCGATCAAGCAGTAGGCACCCGCGAGCTCGTAGACGTCGCCGTCGAGGCGCGCAGCCTGAAGCTCGGCCCAGGTCAGATCGGCGTTCGAGAGGACGGGAGACAGGGTCGACATCGCACCACGGTGGCAGGGTCGCGCCCCGCAGGGCAGCGCTTTCGCCGATCGGTGGACGGCGCGCGTCGGGGAGAACCGGTGAAGGGCCGGCCGTCGAGCGCCCTAGTCGTCGAGCGCGCTCAGCCAGGCTCGGCGGGCTTCGAGGGCATCCTCGGCTTCGCGGATCTTGCGCTTGTCGCCGGCCGCCTTGGCTGCGTCGAGTTCGCGCTCGAGCTTCTGGATCGCGTCGGAGAGCTGCGCGCCGAACCCGCTCGACCGCGCGACCTTCTCGGGGTCGGTGCGGTTCCAGTGATCGTCGTCGAGCTTCTTGACGGCGGCCTCGACCTTGCGCAGGCGGTCTTCGACCGACCGCAGCGAGTCGCGCGGCACCTTGCCGATCGCATCCCAGCGGCGCTGGATGCCGGTGAGAGTGCGCTTGGCGACGTCGCGGTCGGTCTCGGTGAGCAGCTTCTCGGCCTCGTCGAGGAGCGCGAGCTTCTGCTCGAGGTTGCCGGCGAACTCCTCGTTGTCGCGCGCGTCGACCTCCGCCTTCGCGGCGTAGAGCGCGTCACCTGCGGCCTTGAAGCGCGCCCAGAGGGCGTCGTCGACCTTCTTGCCGGCCCGTCCGGCGAGTTTCCACTCGTCGAGCAGGCGACGGTAGTCGGGGATGCCGGCGGTGCCCTTGCTCTGCAGGGCCTCGGCACGCTCGGCAAGCTCCTGCTTGCGCGTGCGCGCCTCCTTGTGGGTGCTGTCGAGCTCGGCGAAGAACGACTTGCGCTGGGTCTCGAGCGTCGCGCGCGCCGCGCGGAACCGCTTCCAGAGGTCGTCGCTCGCCGCCTTCGGCAGGCGCGGGCCGTCCTTCTGCGCGGCCTGCCAGCGGCCGAAGAGCTCGTCGAGCTTCGACGACACCTGCTTCCACTGCGCCTTGGCCGGGTCGTGCCCGGCGAGCGCCTCGACCTCGGCGACGAGCGCCTCCCGCTCCACGAGCGCGGCATCCACGAGGGCGCGGGCCTCCGCCGACTGCTTCTCGGTGAGTTCCCCCACGCTGCCGGAGAGCTTGCCGAGACGTTCGGTGAGCGAGGCGAGGTCTCCGACGGCGTTCGCGCCGGCGATCGCCTCGCTGAGGGACGCGATCGCCTTGGCGACGTCGGCCGCAGGCGCGCCGCCGCGTACGCGCTGTTCGAGCAGGGCGACCTGCCCCTGGAGCTCGGTGAACTTGCGCTCGAAGTAGGCGAGAGCCTCTTCGGGCGTCGCGTCGGGGTAGGAGCCGACCGCGCGTTCACCGTCGGCTTCGCGCACGTACACCGTGCCGTCGTCGCCGACTCGGCCCCAGGCCTCTTCGTTCGCCACTGAAAATCCTCGCTGTCGATGCCCAACTCAGGTGGAGGGGCGCGCGCCCGGAAGCCTCCGTCCGGACTGGGGACTCAGCCTATTGCACGGCGCCGCGCCGCTCCCACGGCGAGTGCGGACGTTACTGGAGCGTGAAGTCGGTGATCGTGATGCTCTGCGCCGGCGCCCCGCCCCCGTCGGAGCCGACGGCGGCCGGGTCGACACCGCCGGCGACGAGTGCCTTGAGATCCTCAAGACCCGAGGTCACGGTTCCGACGATCGAGTAGCCGCCCGTCGAGCCGTCGAGGGTGGTGTCGGTGAGCACGATGAAGAACTGGTGTCCGTTGCTGTAGGGGTCTGAGCCGCGGGCCATCGCGATCGAGCCGGCCGGGTAGAGGTCGTCGGCGGGCGCGTTCTCGATCGGGCCGAACGAGTAGAGCGGGTCGGGACCGCCGACACCGTCGACCGAGCCGCACTGCAGGAACGACAGATCGCCGGCGAGGCGGTGGCAGGTCTTGCCGGGGTAGTAGGTCTGGCCGAAGTCCTGCACGAAACCGGCGACCGCCTGGGGCGCGACGGTGCCGTCGAGCTCGATTCCCACGGGAGTCTCGTTGAAGGTGAACTCACCGGTCCAGACGCGGTCCTCCGCGAGGTCGGTCGGGGGAGCCCCGACGTTCTGACCCGCGGCGGCGGTCTCGGTCGGTTCGGGGGTCGGCATGCCCGGACCCCACGAGAAGTAGGCGACCTGGGTCAGACCCGCGAGGGCGGCGACCAGCACGATGCCGGCGACGGCGACGACGTTGTCGCGCACCCGGCGACGGTTCTGCGTCGCGTTCAACTGCTGACGCGCCTCGTATCGCTTGAGGCGATCCGCCGCCTCCCGGGAACCGCGCTGCTGCTTGCCCTGTGCCACGTGTCGTGCCCTTCCGTTGCCGGGGGAAACTCTACTGGCCCGATCCCGCGACGTCGGACGACGCGACGCGGCGCAGGGCGCCGTCGCAGCCCGCGGCTACGATGGCCCGGTGAACGCCCAGCCCGGACTCCGCGCCGGCTCGGCTCCGCTCGCGGTGAGGATGCGACCGCGCTCGCTCGACGAGGTGACCGGCCAGTCGCACCTGCTCAAGCCCGGCTCGCCGCTCGTGAACCTCGCGAACGACACGACGGGGGAGTCGGGCGCCGTGTCGCTCATCCTCTGGGGCCCGCCCGGCACCGGCAAGACGACGCTCGCACAGGCGATCGCCCACTCGTCGGGCCGTCGGTTCGTCGAGCTCTCGGCGGTGACCGCGGGCGTCAAGGACGTGCGCGAGGTCATGGAGAAGGCGCGCGCCGACCGCGACCTGTACGGCGTGTCGACGGTGCTCTTCCTCGACGAGATCCACCGGTTCACGAAGGCCCAGCAGGACGCCCTGCTGCCCGGGGTCGAGAACGGCTGGGTGATCCTCGTCGCTGCGACGACCGAGAATCCCTCGTTCTCCGTGGTCGCGCCCCTGCTGTCACGCTCCCTGCTGCTGACCCTTCAGCCGCTCGGCGACGACGACCTGGCGCTGCTCGTCGATCGGGCGGTCGAGGATGCCCGCGGTCTGGCGGGCTCCGTGACCCTCGACGACGACGCACGCGCCGCGATCATCCGCCTCGCGTCGGGTGACGCGCGACGGGCGTTGACGGCACTCGAGGCGGCGGGCACGGCGGCCGCGGCGGAGCACGATGGCGACGGCATCCCGGCGATCTCCGCCGACCTCGTCGCCCGCACGGTCGACCGGGCGCTGCTGCGCTACGACCGGCAGGGCGACGAGCACTACGACGTCATCTCGGCGTTCATCAAGAGCATCCGCGGGTCCGACGTCGACGCCTCGCTGCACTACCTCGCCCGCATGATCGAAGCGGGAGAGGATCCGCGCTTCATCGCGCGTCGCGTCATGATCAGCGCCGCCGAAGACATCGGGATGGCCGACCCGCAGGCACTCACCCTCGCGGTGTCGGCGGCCGAGGGCGTCGCTCTCATCGGGATGCCGGAGGGCCGCATCCTGCTCGCGGAGGCCGTGGTCTACCTCGCCACCGCACCCAAGTCGAACGCCTCCTACAAGGCGCTGGATGCCGCGATCGCCGACGTGCGGGCCGGTCGCATCGGTCGCATCCCTCCGCCGCTACGCGACGCGCACTATCCGGGCGCGAAGCGGCTCGGACACGGCAAGGGATACCTGTACTCGCACGACCATCCGAACGGTGTCGCGGCGCAGCAGTACCTCCCCGACGAGCTCGTCGGGACGCGCTACTACGACCCGACCGGTCACGGGTACGAGCGTGATGTCGCCGCGCGCCTGGAGAAGATCCGCGCGATCCTGCGGGGAGAGTAGGGCGTCTCAGTGGTCGAGTAGCCGCGCAGCGGCGTGTCGAGACCGGTCCGCGCAGGGCCTCGACGCGCGTCCGGCGGACGCTACTCGACCACCGATGCCGGGCTGACCCTCGTCTGGTAGTCTTTGTCGGTTGGTCATCGCCAACACATCCCCTTCGTATCACTCCGGCGGCGTCGACGTGCCTCCGACTCAGGGTGGGACGGGGTGTGTACGTCTGTGAGTCGCGAAAGACGCGGCCACGTGGTTGGAAGGCTTCATCTTGGTCACCAAGTCCCAGGACCGCCGTAAGGTCCGTCTCTCCCGCGCGCTCGGCATCCCGCTGACGCCCAAGGCCGCGAAGTACCTCGAGAAGCGTCCGTACGCTCCGGGTGAGCACGGTCGCACGAAGCGCAAGGCCGACAGCGACTACGCCGTCCGTCTCCGCGAGAAGCAGCGTCTGCGCGAGCAGTACGGCATCCGCGAGAAGCAGCTCCGTATCGTCTTCAACGAGGCCCGCCGCACTCAGGGTCTGACGGGTGAGAACCTCGTCGAGCTGCTCGAGATGCGTCTCGACGCGCTCGTGCTGCGTTCGGCGTTCGCCCGCACCACGGCGCAGGCGCGCCAGATGGTCGTGCACCGCCACATCCTCGTCGACGGCCAGATCGTCGACCGCCCGTCGTTCCGCGTGAAGCCGGGCCAGGTCATCCACGTCAAGGAGCGCTCGGAGGGCACCGAGCCCTTCCAGGTCGCGGCCGCCGGCGGACACGTCGACGTGCTGCCCAAGACCCCGGCCTACCTCGAGGTCGAGCTCGACAAGCTGCAGGCGCGCCTCGTGCGCCGCCCGAAGCGTGCCGAGGTTCCGGTCACGGCCGAGGTCCAGCTCGTCGTCGAGTACTACGCGGCCCGCTAACGTCCCACACTCAGACACGGGGAAGTCGTCAGTCCTAGACTGAAGGCTTCCCCGTCGTCGTCCCCTGAGAGGAACCCCCATGAAGGGTCTGCTGCTGCTCACCGTCGGCGTCGCCGCCGGCTTCGTCATCGCCCACCAGGTCGCGAAGACGCCGGAGGGACAGAAGTTCTTCTCCGATGTCGACCAGAAGGCTCGCGAGTTCGGCGACGCGGTCGTCACGGGCTACAAGAGCCGCGAAGCCGAGCTCAAGAGCACCCTCGGCAACCTCTAGGGCTGATCGCGCCCGGTCGACTCGCGTCGGCCAGCGGTCCGCCACGCCCTTTCACTCCGAACCAGGAAGCAATCCGTGCAGACCGCCGACATCCAACGCCGCTGGCTCACCTACTTCGGGGAGCGCGGCCACACCGTGGTGCCCTCCGCGTCTCTCGTCAGCGACGACCCGAGCCTGCTGTTCACCGTCGCCGGCATGGTGCCGTTCATCCCGTATCTCACGGGGGTCGTGCCCGCGCCGTACCCGCGCGCGACGAGCGTGCAGAAGTGCATCCGCACGAACGACATCGAAGAGGTCGGCAAGACGCCTCGGCACGGCACGTTCTTCCAGATGAACGGCAACTTCTCGTTCGGCGACTACTTCAAGGAAGGCGCGATCGGCTACGCCTGGGAGCTCCTCACGACGCCGGAGAGCGCCGGAGGACTCGGCTTCGACGAGAAGGACCTCTGGGTCACCGTCTACGAGGAGGACGACGAGGCGCGGAAGCTGTGGAAGTCGGTGGCGGGCCTGAAGGACGACCGCATCCAGAACCTCGGCAAGGACTCGAACTACTGGTCGACGGGGCAGCCGGGGCCTGCCGGCCCGTGCTCGGAGATCTTCTTCGACCGCGGCCCGTCCTACGGTGCCGACGGCGGCCCGGCGACGGATGACGACCGCTACGTCGAGATCTGGAACCTCGTCTTCATGCAGTACGCGATCCAGAACGTGCGCAGCAAGGTCGACTTCGACATCGTCGGCGAGCTGCCGAAGAAGAACATCGATACCGGCATGGGCATGGAGCGCGTCGCCTTCATCAAGCAGGGCGTCGACAACATGTACGAGATCGACCAGGTGCGGCCGGTGCTCGACCGGGCCGTCGAACTCTCCGGCAAGAAGTACGGCGCCGACCACGGCGACGACGTGCGGTTCCGCGTCATCGCCGATCACGTGCGCTCGTCCCTGATGCTGATGACGGACGGTGTGACGCCGGGCAACGAGGGACGCGGCTACATCCTGCGTCGCCTCCTGCGCCGCGCGATCCGCTCGATGCGCCTGCTCGGCGTCGACGCGCCGTCGTTCGCAGAGCTCTTCGACGCGAGCCGCCACGCGATGCGCGACGCCTACCCCGAGGTCGAGGAGAACTGGGATCGCACGTCGCGCCTCGCGCTCGGCGAGGAGGAGACCTTCCTCTCGACCCTCGCGAGCGGCACGACGATCCTCGACGTCGCCGTCGCGGACGCGAAGAAGGCGGGTTCGTCGACCCTGCCGGGCGACACGACGTTCCTCCTGCACGACACCTTCGGCTTCCCGGTCGACCTGACGCTCGAGATCGCGGAAGAGGCGGGCCTCACGGTCGACCGCGACGCGTTCGACAAGCTCATGACCGAGCAGCGCACGCGCGCGAAGGCCGATGCGAAGGCCAAGAAGGGCGCGATCGCCGACCTCGCGGTGTACTCCGACCTGCGGGCGAAGGGCGAGACGGTGTTCACCGGCTACGACGCGCTCCAGACCGAGACGACGGTGCTCGGCATCCTGGTCGACGGCCAGCCGGTAGCGTCGGCGACCGTCGGGGAGGTCGCGGAGGTCATCCTCGCCGAGTCGTCGCTCTATGCGGAGTCGGGTGGTCAGGCGGCCGATCAGGGGGCGATCGTCGGCGACGGCTTCGATCTCGAGGTGCTCGACGTGCAGCGGCCCGTGAAGGGGCTCATCAGCCACACCGTGCAGGTGCGTTCGGGCGAGGTGGCGGTGGATGCTGCGGCCACGACCGTCGTCGATCCGGTGTACCGTCACGCGGCGGCGCAGGCGCACTCCGCGACGCACCTCGTGCATGCCGCGCTGCGGCAGACCCTCGGCTCCGAGGCGCACCAGTCGGGATCATTCAACAAGGCCGGCTACATGAGGCTCGACTTCTCGTGGAACCAGGCGCTCAGCCCGGAGACGCGCAGCGAGATCGAGGACATCGCGAACGGCGCCGTGCGCGACAACCTCGTGACGACGACGCGCATCCTGTCGCTCGACGAGGCGAAGGCCGCGGGTGCGATGGCGCTCTTCGGCGAGAAGTACGGCGACACCGTGCGGATGGTCGACATCGGCGACGGCGGCTGGTCGCGCGAGCTGTGCGCGGGCATCCACGTGCGCTCCTCGGCGGAGGTCGGGCTCGTCAACCTCGTCAGCGAGTCGAGCGTCGGATCGACCAACCGCCGCGTCGAGGCGCTCGTCGGGCTCGACGCGTTCAAAGACCTGGCGGCGGAGCGCGCGATCGTCGGCCAGCTCACGTCGTCGCTCAAGACGCCGCGTGAGCAGCTTCCCGAGCGCATCCAGAGCCTCGTCGAGCAGCTCAAAGCGGCGGAGAAGAAGATCGCGGCGTTCGAGGCGCAGAAGCTCTCGGGCCGCGTCCCCGCGCTCGTCGAGAATGCGACGCGTCTCGGTGCCTTCCTCGCCGTCGTGGAAGACCTCGGGGAGCTCGCGTCGGCCGACGAGCTGCGCTCGCTCGCCACGACCGTGCGCGAGCGACTCGGCGCCGACTCCGCCGTCGTGGCACTCGCGGCGCGCGTCGGCGACAAGCCCGCGGTCATCGTCGCCACGAACCAGGCGGCTCGGGATGCCGGCGCCAAGGCGGGCGTGCTCGCCAAGCAGGCGGCGGCGACCCTGGGCGGCGGAGGCGGCGGCAAGGACGACCTCGCCCAAGGCGGCGGCACCGATGCCTCGGCGATCGGCGCGGCGCTCGACGGCATCCGCGCGGCGCTGCCGCTGTGATCGAGAATCGGCGCTGACGTGCGGGCGGGCGTACGCCTCGGCGTCGACGTCGGAAAGGCGCGCGTCGGGATCGCGTCGTGCGATCGCGAGGGGCTGCTCGCGACGCCCGTCGCCACCCTCGCGCGCGCGGACGCCGACCCGCGGAGCTTCCGGCTGCTCGTCGAGGAGCACGGCGCCGTCGAGATCGTCGTCGGACTCCCGCTCTCGCTGAGCGGCGGCGACACGGCCTCGACGACGGACGCCCGCGAGCTCGCGGCGTCGATCGCGGCCTGGGTCGACATCCCGGTGCGGCTCGTCGACGAGCGGCTCTCGACCGTCTCAGCGCAGCGCGCGCTACACGCCGCGGGGAGACGCACCAAGGGTTCGCGTCCCGTGATCGACCAAGTCGCCGCTGTTATCATCCTGCAGAACGCCCTCGACCTCGAGCGCTCGTCGGGCCGCCCGCCCGGGGTGCAGGTCGACCCCGACGAGGAGAGCTGACGTGGCTGACGAACCGAGCTGGGACGACATCTTCCGTCCCGCCGGGGGAGAACCGGTGCGACCTGAACGGCCCGCGCAGTCTCCCGAGCCGGGCACCGGTGCCTACCCCGGCGTGCGGTCGTCCGACCCGTTCGCCGTCGCCGCCGCCGAAGCGACCGCGCAGACCCGGGTGCCGTCGAGCGACGCGTCGGGCGAGGCGCTCACCCGACGTCAGCTGCGCGAGCAGGAGGATCAGGCGAGCTCTCGTCGTGGCTCGCGTTCCGGCGGCGGGTCCGTCGAGGCGAAGCCGAAGAAGAAGCGTCGCGCCCTCGTGGCCGTTCTCACGATCGTCGCCGTGCTCCTCGCGGGCGGCGGCGGCGCCGCGGCGTTCGTCTGGCTCAACTATGAAGACCAGGTGCGCGAGTACCTCGGCTGGGAGCTGCCCAACGACTACACGAGCACGGGCAACGGCGAAGAGGTCATCGTCACGATCTCCCAGAACGATTTCGGCGACGACGTCGCTCGGAAACTGCACGACGAGGGCGTGACGTTGTCGTTCGACGCCGTGTGGGACTACCTCCTGGCGCGCGAGGCCGACGGCGATCCCGTCGTGTTCTTCCCCGGCAGCTTCCGCCTCGAGGGCGAGATGAGCGCCGAGTCGGCCGTCGCGGCCGTTACCGACCCCGCCAACCAGCTCGTCAACCAGGTGCTCATCACCGAGGGTCAGAGCTACGAGGCCGCTCTCGAGCAGATCGCCCTCGCGACCGAGATCCCGCTCGAAGAACTGCAGGCCGAGGCCGCCGACTACACGCAGTTCGGCATCCCGGCGGAGTCGCCCAATATCGAGGGCTGGATGTTCCCGGCGACCTACCAGTTCGACCCGGGTATCACGGCGGTCGAGGCGATTCAGGTGACGGTCGACCGGATGATCGAGGTGCTCGACGCGAACGGCGTCGCACCCGAGAACCGGTTGGACATTCTGAAGATGGCCGCCCTCGTGCAGCGCGAGTCGGGGCCGAACGTCGAGGACATGTACAAGATCGCGCGGGTGTTCACCAACCGCATCGAGCAGGGGATGCTGCTCGAATCCGACGCGACCGTCGCCTACGGCACCGGCAACACACACACGGTGTGGACGACGGAGGAGGAGCGGCAGAACCCCGACAACCTGTACAGCACCTACTTCCACCCCGGCCTGCCGTACGGTCCGATCGGACTGCCCGGCGAGGAGGCGATCAAGGCCGCGATCGCTCCCGTCGAAGGACCGTGGCTGTTCTTCGTGCCGATCAACCTGCAGACGGGTGAGACGGTGTTCTCTGAGACGGCGTCGGAGCATGAGGCGGCGGCGCAGCGCCTGTACGCGTGGTGCCGGGAGAGCGACGAGAACGCGTCGTACTGCGCGTGAGCCCTGCCGACCGGGGCGCCCGTCGCCTCGCGGTGCTGGGCTCGCCCATCGACCACTCGCGCTCCCCGCAGCTGCACGCGGCCGCCTACGCCGTGCTCGGGTTGCCGTGGGACTACTCGCGGGCCGAAGTGCGCTCCGGCACCCTGCCGGCGTTCGTCGAGGGTCTCAGCTCGGAGTGGCGTGGGCTGTCGCTCACGATGCCGCTCAAGCGCGAGGTGCTGCCGCTGCTCGTCGACCGCACCGAGGCGGTCGAGATCTCCGGCGCGGCGAACACGGTGCTGCTCGCCTCTGAGGGGCCACGTGGGTTCAACACCGACATCGCGGGCATCGTCGGAGCACTCCACGATCACGGCGTGACCGATGTCGACACCGCGCATGTCATCGGTACCGGCAACACGGCCGCCTCCGCGTTCCTCGCCGCCTCTCGCCTGGGTGCGTCGCGCATCCTCGTCTCGGGCCGCAGCCTCGACGGGATCACGGCGCTCGAGCGGCTCGGCGACCGGCTCGGCGTTCACACCGAATGGCGGCTCTACGGGGCCGACGTCCCCGTGCGCGCCGACCTGGTCATCAACACCCTCCCGGGCGACGCCGATCCCGACGACGTCCCCGAGGCCGATCTCGGGGGTGCGCTCATGGAGGTGCCGTACGACCCGTGGCCGACGCCGCGGGCGGCGCGGTGGGCCGCCCGCGAGGCGCTCGTCGTCAACGGCCTCGAGATGCTGCTGCATCAGGCGATCGAGCAGGTGCGGATCTTCGTGACCGGCGAGGAGGGCGGTGCTCTCGACGACGAAGAGGATGTCGTCGCCGCGATGCGCCGGGCGGCCGGGCTGCCTGAGCCGTCGCCCCGGAACTGAAACGCTCCGCCGACCTGGAAAGATGGTCACCATGCTGCGTTGGTTGACCGCCGGGGAATCACACGGGCCCGAACTCGTGGCGATCCTCGAGGGGATGCCCGCGGGCGTTCCGATCTCGCGGGAGCAGATCCAAGACGACCTGCAGCGCCGCAAGCTCGGGTACGGCCGCGGCGCCCGGATGAAGTTCGAGGAGGACGCCCTCGACATCTCGGGTGGCATCCGGTTCGGCCTCACGATGGGTGGACCCGTGGCGCTGCGCGTCGGGAACACCGAGTGGCCGCGCTGGGTCGACGTCATGAGCGCATCGCCGGTCGACCCCGAGACGCTGCCGAAGGGTCGCGGTGCGGCCCTCACGCGTCCCCGGCCGGGCCATGCCGACCTCGTCGGCATGCAGAAGTACGACTTCCCGGAGTCGCGCAACGTGCTCGAGCGCGCGTCCGCCCGTGAGACGGCGGCCCGGGTCGCGCTCGGCGCGGTCGCGCGGGCGTTCCTCGGCGAGCTCGGCATCCGGCTCGTCGCCCACACGCTCTCGATCGCCGAGGTGCACGCGCCCGAGGGCGCTGCGCTTCCCGGACCCGACGATGTCGCGACGCTCGACGCCGATCCGCTGCGTTGCTTCGACGCGGAGACCTCCGCCGCGATGGTCGCCCGGGTCGACCGTGCTCACGACGACGGCGACACCCTCGGCGGGGTCGTCGAGGTGCTCGCCTACGGCGTGCCGCCGGGGCTCGGCTCCTACGTGCACTGGGATCGCCGGCTCGACGGGCAGCTCGCGGGCGCGCTCATGAGCATCCAGGCGATCAAGGGGGTCGAGGTCGGCGACGGCTTCACGACGACGACGCGCCCCGGCTCGGTGGCGCACGACGAGCTCGTCATCGGGGCCGACGGCATCACGCGGCTCTCCGACCGCGCGGGCGGTATCGAGGGCGGGATGTCGACGGGCACGCTGCTGCGCGTGCGCGCCGGCATGAAGCCCATCGCGACGGTGCCGCACGCGCTGCGCACGGTCGACGTCGCGACCGGCGAGGCCGCGGCGGCGCACCATCAGCGTTCCGACGTCTGCGCCGTGCCCGCGGCGGGTGTCGTCGCGGAGGCGATGGTCGCGCTCGTGCTCGCGAACTCCGTGCTGGAGAAGTTCGGCGGAGATTCGGTGGGCGAGACGCGACGCAACCTCGAGGCCTACCTCGCCGCGATCCCCGAGACGCTGCGCACGGCGCCGTCGTCAGCACCCGAATGAGCATCGCGTGAGTCCGCGCGCGGTCTTCGTCGGCCCGATGGCGTCCGGCAAGACGAAAGTCGGCAAACGTGTCGCCCGGTACCTCGGTGTCGGGTTCCTCGACACCGACCAGGTGATCGTGGCTCGGCACGGCGCCATCGCCGACATCTTCCGCGACCAGGGCGAGCCCGCGTTCCGCGCGATCGAGCGCGACACCGTCACCGAGGCGCTGCGGTCCGACGGGATCGTGTCACTCGGCGGGGGAGCGGTGCTCGACGCCGACACGCAGGCCGACCTGCGCGAGCAGACCGTCGTCTTCCTGCACGCACCCGCCTACGTCGTCGCGGGTCGGCTCTCGCTCGAGGCCGGCAAGCGACCGCTCGTCGCGAACGGCATCGCCGACTGGGAGCGCATCTTCGCCGAGCGGCGGCCGATCTACGCCTCGCTCGCCGACCACACCGTCGACACCTCGACGGGCCGCTTCGATGACATCGCCCGGGGGATCGCCGCATGGCTGACGTGACCACCATCACCGTGGCCGGCACGCCCGGCTACGACGTGCTCGTGGGCCGCGGGTTGCTCGATCGGCTCCCCGCGGTGCTCGGCCCGAAGGCGGCGAAGCTGCTCGTCGTGCACGCGCCGCCGCTCGCCGCGCGCGCCGAGGCCCTCCGAGAGGAGCTCTCGGGCCGCTACGAGGTCTACCTCGCGGAGGTGCCGGATGCCGAGGGCGCGAAACGCGTCGAGGTCGCGGCATTCTGCTGGGGCGTCATGGGACAGACCGACTTCACCCGTACCGACGCCGTCCTCGGGCTCGGCGGGGGAGCGACGACCGACCTCGCCGGATTCGTCGCGGCGACCTGGCTGCGCGGCGTCGACGTCGTGCAGGTTCCGACCACCGTGCTCGGCATGGTGGATGCCGCGGTCGGAGGCAAGACCGGCATCAACACCGCGGAGGGCAAGAACCTCGTCGGTGCGTTCCATGCGCCGCGCGCCGTGCTGTGCGACCTGGAGCTGCTCGACGACCTGCCGAAGAACGAGATCCTCGCGGGCTTCGCCGAGATCGTGAAGGCGGGTTTCATCGCGGAGCCCGAGATCCTCGACGTCATCGAAGCGGATGTCGACGCCGTGACCGACCCGCGCACGCCGCAGTTCCGCCGCGTCGTCGAGCTCGCGATCGGCGTCAAGGCGCGAGTCGTCGGCGAGGACTTCACCGAGCAGGGGCTGCGGGAGATCCTCAACTACGGCCACACGCTCGGTCACGCGATCGAGCACGCCGAGCGCTACCAGTGGCGGCACGGCGCGGCCGTCGCGATCGGCATGGTCTTCGCTGCGGAGCTGTCGCGGCTCACCCGCAACCTCTCCGACGCCGACGTCGACCGGCACCGCCGCATCCTGTCGTCGCTGTCGTTGCCGACCAGCTACCCGCTCGCGCGGTGGCAGACCCTGCTCGCGACTATGCGCCGCGACAAGAAGGCGCGCGCCGGGATGCTGCGCTTCATCGTGCTCGACGGGGTCGGACGCGCGACGACACTCGACGGCCCCGACGACTCGCTGCTGTTCCTCGCCTACCAGAACGTCGCTGAGGGAGAATGAACCCATGACCACGCCTCAGCCCGTCAACGGCTCGCCCGCCTCCGGAGACGACCGCACCCTCGCCGTCCTCGCCCACCTCTCGCCGATCATCGCCCTCGTGCTGACCGCGGGGTGGCTGAGCTGGGTCGGCCCGCTGCTCGTCTGGCTCATCTGGCGCGAGCGCGGAGGACTCGTCCGTACGGCTGCGGCGACCTCGTTCAACTTCAACATCACGATCTGGGTCGCGATCGTCGTCGGCTGGATCTGCATCTTCACGGTGATCCTGATCCCGGTGGGCATCCTGCTCTTCCTCGTGCCCGGCATCCTGCAGCTCATCTTCTCGATCCTCGGCGCCGTGCGGGCATCGCGCGGCGAGGCGTTCAAGTACCCGCTGCAGATCCCGATCCTGCACTGATGTCGCGCGTACTGGTTCTCAACGGCCCCAACCTCGGTCGCCTCGGCAGCCGCGAACCCGACGTCTACGGGGCTCAGGATCTCTCGGCCCTCCGCGTGCTGCTCGCCGGGCAAGCGGGCGACACGGTCGAGATCGACCTGCGCCAGACCGATGACGAGGCGGAGATGATCGGCTGGATGCACGAGGCGGTCGACACCGAAACGCCCGTGATCGTCAACCCCGGCGCCTTCACGCACTACAGCTACGCACTCTCGGATGCGGCCCGGATGGTGACCTCGGCAGGCATCCCGCTCGTCGAAGTGCACATCTCGAACCCGCACGCACGTGAGGTCTTCCGGCACACCAGCGTCATCTCGAGTGTGGCGACGGGAGTCATCGCCGGATTCGGGTTCGACTCGTACGTACTCGCGCTGCGCGCCGTCCGCGGTTCCTGAGCGCTCTCTGGAGTTCGGGTGCTCCACGGGATGCCTCCTGACGGCGTTCGTTCACGCTACTAGCCCGGAACCGCCGGGGGGCGTGCGGGGGCTAAGCTCGTCCCTCGTGGCTACCACCAACGACATCAAGAACGGCAGCGTTCTCAGCATCGACGGCCAACTCTGGAACGTCATCGAGTTCCAGCACGTCAAGCCGGGCAAGGGCGGCGCCTTCGTGCG